>JAISKN010000300.1 GCA_031260925.1 Prevotellaceae bacterium
CAAGTAATAGGTAATAGGTAACAAGTAATAGGTAATAGGTAACAAGTAATAGGTAATAGGTAACAAGTAATAAGTAACAGGTAATAATTTAAAAATCAATATATTATGAAAGAAACAGCATTACAAATTAAAAGTTATAAATTTGCTGTGAGATGTGTCAAACTTTGTCAATATCTGCAACAAGAAAAGAAAGAATTTATTTTAAGCAAACAAATTATTAGAAGCGGAACATCAATTGGAGCATCAGTTCGAGAAGCGGAATATGCACAAAGTAATGCTGATTTTGTTCATAAATTCAGTATCTCGCTTAAAGAAGCAAACGAAACATCATATTGGTTGCAACTTTTAAAAGACACTGATTACCTTGACATTATTTTATATGACAGTTTAAATAAAGATTGTACGGAATTATTAAAATTATTAATATCAACCATAAATACACTGAAAAAAAGGTAATAGGTAACAGCAGATAATAGGTAATATACGGTAGCCGTATTTTCTTACCTATTACCTATTACCTATAACCTGTTACCTATTATGAAAATTCTCTACTATTGCGACGAATACCCTCCTGCGAGGAATGGCGGCATTGGCAGCGTTACTAAAACGGTTGCCGAGTGTCTTGCAGCGCGCGGACATCAGGTTTTTGTGGTAGGGCTTTCGCCTGTTGAAGTTTATTTGCCGCATTTCTCAGAAATTAACGGTGTAAAAATCTATCGTTTGCAAAAAAATGAAAATCGTTTTTTCGACAAACTTTTTCAACTTTTTGATAAAAATTACAAAATAAAAAAATCGCTGAAACGAACACATAATTTTATCGAAAACCTTATTAATAAAGAAAAAATTGATATTATTGAAATTCCAGATTACAAAGAAGAAATATGTTTTGAACTGACTAAAACAATCAAGTGGAAAAAGTATAAAATTTCGACAATCTGCCGCATTCACGGCTCTACAACGTTTGTACATCAACTTTTTAACGGCGAAGTAAAGCCTTATATTTTTGAAAATGACCGACTGCATATATCGCGTTGCAACAAAATTAGTGCCGTCAGTCGATATTCTGCCGATTGGGTAAAAGAAAATTTTAATATTGACAAGCCGCTTGACGTGATTTACAACCCAATAGAAACCAATTATTTTGAGAACATTAAGCCTTATCCAAAAGATAAAAACATTCTTTATTTTGGCAAATTATCAAAACTCAAAGGGTTTTATTCGTTGGTAGAGGCATATAAAATTGTTGCAGAGCAGGAAAATGAGTCAAAATTGGTGATTGTGGGCGCAAAAAACGAAGACGAAATTGAAAATGCAAAAAAACTGTTTCCTGAACAAATGCAAAACCGCATAATTTTCAAGCCATTTATGAATAAAAGCGAATTGCAGACGGAAATTGACAATGCGTATTTGTGCGCTTTGCCGTCTTATGCCGAAAATTTTTCTATGGCAGCGTTGGAAGTTTTGGCGCGCGGACGATTGTTGATTTACACGAGCCGTTGCAGCGGTGCGGAACTAATTACAGACGGCGAAAACGGTTATTTGGTTGAACCAAATAATTTTACTAATTTTGCGGAGAAAATTTTGTATGCGTTTAATAATAGAGAAAAAATGGAGAAAATTGCAAAAAACGGTTATGAATTTTGCAAAAAACGATTTTCAACCGAAACAATTATTCCGCAAATGGAAAAATATTATAAACAGGTAATAGGTAACAAGTAATAGGTAACAAGTAATAGGTAATAAAAACACCTAACTTTTTACCCGCTATCTATTACTTATTACCTGTTACCTATTACCTAAAACTTGTTACCTAAAAATATGAGTAAATCTAAATATTATAGTTCATTAACAACACTTTACGCAATTTTTGCGGCGATTTTTGTGTACGCTGTAATTTTGCTTTATTTAACTCACGGCATCTCGTGCGACGAAGGATTTTATCTGCTCGGTTATCTGAACAATCAGAATATCGGCATTTCTGCATACGATTTTCATTATATTGTCCGAGCAATTACGCCAGACAAATATGAGGCAAACGTAGTTTTTTACCGAGTTTTGCGTTTTACGCTTGATTTTGCAAGTGTTCTATTTTTTGCTTTTACCTCATATAAATGGTTAAAAAAACGTTTTGGTTTTTCCGTCAATTTCTGTTTATTCGCAGCATTAATCGTACTATCTGGCGCAATAAGTTATAATTATGCCGCACTGACAATTTCTTTTGACCATTTACAACATATCTTTTATTTATCGGCATTTTCATTCTTTTTTATTTCGGATATTACAAAGAAGGAATATGCAAAAATAATAAATATTATTTTCTTGGGCTTTTTTCTATTGCTTGCCATTGTAAATTATTTACCATCAGGCATTTTGCTATCGGCAACAATAATCATTTTATTTTTTGTATTAAATAAGCCAAAAATTGCATCTCAATATAGTTTATATCTCGTTTTTGGAATAATTTTAAGCGGAGTTTTCTATAATTTTGCAATTCACAATTTGGCAGACTTTTTAAAAAATGCAATTGGATATATGCAAGTAGAATCTGAAGGCGCAACCTCTCACAATTCATTGAGTTTGCTTACTAATGTTTTGAAATCAATCGGCGTATTTTTGTTGTGGCAAATTCCCGCTGTTGTTTTTGCATTAATCATAAAAAAAATCAACAATAAATGGCTTACTGCGATTAGTTTCATTTTACTTATTTTATCTTCTCTTTATTTTCGGCAAATTTATACGCTCGGCGGAAGTTTGTTGTTTATGCCTGTAACATTTCTGCTGGTAAATTTCTTCTCAAAGAAACAACATTTCAGCACGTTTTTAATAGTTTTAATTTTAACATTCATTCCATTTGCGGGAGTTTTCGGCACAAACCAAGATGTTTTGCATAAATTGCTGATATTTTTTCCGTTTTGGATACTGCTTTTCTTTATTTTGTTAAAAAACACAAAAGAAAATTATGACCGTTGGCTTGTTTTGTTTGCAATAACATTAATTACAGCGAGCAGCGTTTATTTGGGAAATTTCAGCCGTTATCACTGTTATTACACTCCGCGCTCGTCAAAATACGCATTTGCGCAGGGCGAAAGATATAAAGACATTTTGATTAGCAAATATCAGCAAAATTATTATAACCAACTTGAAGATACACTAAAATCTGTTGGTTTCACAAGCGGTGAAACGGCGGTTGCTTTCGGCGAAAATCAAATTGCGGTTTATCTTTTGGGAGGTAATTTTCACGGCGGGTTGGTTTATTCAGTAAATCAATACGTGATAGTTCCAAAAGAACGCGCAAAATATCTTATTCTTTTTCAATTTGAAGAAAATCAAACTGTAAAACAGTTGGAAAAGTCTGATTGGAATTTTCCTACTGATTATCAACGTATTGAACTCGGCATTATGTCCGAAAATATGACTGACAAAAAATATCAAACTATATTGTATTATTTGAGAAATTAAAAACGAATTAGAATTTTTAGTATGAAAACAGATAAAAATAATATTGACCTTCATATTTCATTAGATGACACGCAGGTTATCAAAGGCATAGCAATTTGTCTAATGCTTTGGTATCATTTAATTTTAGTACCTGAATATGGCTACTTTGCTTTTCAAACAGCAAGACTTGGTCAAGTTTGCGTAGCATTGTTTCTGTTTGTGAGTGCATACGGCTTGACTGTGCAATATAATAAAATCTGTGGCAATCCAATAGCCGAAACTTTTAAATTTCAAGCAAAAAGATTTGTAAAATTTTATACAAACTATTGGGTGATTTTTCTGATTTTTGTACCGATTGGCGTTTTTGTTTTTGGGCGACATTTGTCGGCTGCTTATGGTGGCGGGCATTGGCTAAAAATGCTGCTTACCGATTTCTTAGGGATAAATGGCTGGCGATCATATAACAGAGTTTGGTGGTTTAATCAGTTGATTGTTTACTTGTATTTGCTATTTCCATTGCTATATTTTCTGTTGCGCAAATGGGCAATACCGATGCTTATTTTTGGAATAATCGTTTGGGAGGTAAATTTTCCCGTAATAATGTTTGAAGCACACGAATGGTTATTGCAATTTATGTTTGGAATAGTTTTTGCCTTAAATGTTGATAAAATATCAGATTTTTTAAACAAGTTTAACAAATGGTTAGTGTTAGCAGGAACTATAATATTATTGGGGCTTTTGGTAATTCAGCGAACGTTCAATATTATTCCATTTTTTACAGGTACAACAGTAGATGCTTTTTTAGCACCAATAATGGCAGTTCTTACTGTATTATTATTTCGTAATATAAAATATATCAACACATTGTTTAAATTTTTAGGCAAACATTCTATGAATATTTTTATGATACACTCATTTTTCAATGAATATTGGTTTGGAAATTTTATCTATTCATTTCAATATCCAATAGTAATTTTTGCTGTTTTAATGGCAATTTGTTTGATAATCAGTATGATGTTGGAATATTTTAAAAAAATAATTAAACTACCTGTTTTAATAAAAAACATTAATCAAAAAATTGAGAATGCAAAACTATGATTACTTTTAATAAACCATATCTCACAGGCAATTTAGACCGTACAACTATATTGTATTATTTGAAAAATTTAGAAAAACAGAAAAAGTGTAATTTTTATTTGCATAATTTATAGGAAAAGTGTAATTTTACAGCGTTGTTTTTAT
>JAISKN010000340.1 GCA_031260925.1 Prevotellaceae bacterium
TCTAAACCTGTGAGATTTTTGTACTCGTCAAAACGTCCGGGGTTGTAGATGCTGCGGCAGTCGAAAACGTAGCCGCCGCCGTTGCCTGACGTGTCTTTTGGAATGCCTTTTTTGTAGGAGAAACTCTCTATTTGAACGGTTAATCTGTCCACTGATTTCCACTGATTTTCACAGATTTTATTATTATCTGTGTTAATCTGTTTTATCTGCGTCATCTGCGTACTAAACAACGCTGAAAGATACGGCAATTCTTCAAATGGCAGCAGTTTTTTGATGTTTTCCAACGCAAAGGGAATGCTGTCTAAAAAATGTTGCTTTTGTTCAAAAAGTCCTCTAAAACCGTAAGCGCCAAGCACTTGCAATTGTCGAAAAAGTACAAAATATCGCAATTTTTCAAGGAAATCATCTTTTGAAATTGTGTGATATTTTTGTAATTTTTCCAAATATGTGTCAATCAGTTCGTTGCGCAGTTCGTCAGAGAAATTGGCTTTTGCCTGCCAAAGAAACGAGGCAACATCGTAGTAAATCGCGCCTTTTCGTCCGCCTTGAAAGTCAATAAAATACGGCTCGCCGTCTTTTAGCATCACATTTCGGCTTTGAAAATCGCGGTACATAAATACGCTCGGTGTAATTTCCGCGCAGGCGGGAATCTCCTGTTCATCAGTAAATTGCGTGGGATTCCCGCCTGCGCGGGAATGACAGTTTAGGAGAAGATTGGACAATTTTTCAAAATCATTTTCAAGCGCGATTTCGTCAAATTCAATGCCCGAATTTTTCAAAAAACAGTATTTAAAATAATTCAAATCAAAAAAAATGTTTCTCCTATCAAACTCGGCTTGTGGAAAACAAACCAAAAAATCAAAATTTTGCGCTGTTTTAAACTGAATATCAGGAAGATACGAAATAGTTTTGTGCAGTAAGTTGGTGATTTGGTGATTTGGTGATTTGGTGATATTGCCTTGCACCTGTCCTTGTTCCTTGCTCTTTGTTCCTTGTTCTTTGGTGATTTCGTCAAAAAGAATTGTATCGCCCAAATCTGTTTGCAGATAACAAAGTTTATCATCAGACACAGTCAAAACTCTCGGCGCGTTAATTCCCTGTTTTTCAAACTGTTGCGCAATTTTTATAAACGCAATATTTTCCGCTACCGAAGTTCCAACAACGCCAACAACATTTCCACCATCGCTGCTAATTTTAAAATATTGACGGTTGCTGCCCGATTGCTGCAATGCGTAAATGTTTGATACTGATGACTTTGTGTATTTTTCGTAGAGTTCTATTATTTTATTTTCTGACATTATTTTATTAATGTGATTTATATTGCGTACCTACAGCACGCTGTCGGTTATATTAAACATATTTCTACCAATATTTAGTGCCTAATGGCACATTATTTACCCGTAATTCGCATTATTTCTTATTTCTTATTTCTTCTTTCTTCTTAACTTCTAAAAATTTACATCAATTTTTTTCGTTTAAAGAAAAACAAAATTGCGGCGACACAGATAATCATTAGCAAAATTGCGAATGCGTAGCCGTATCTCCAACTTAATTCGGGCATAATGTCAAAGTTCATTCCGTAGATACTTGCAATCAAAGTCGGCGGCATAAAAATCACCGAAACGATTGTGAAAACTTTGATAATTTTGTTCTGCTGAATGTTGATAAGACCGATAATTGCGTCCTGCACATACTCCAAACGGTCGAAACCAAAGCGTGTGTGTTCAAAAAGCGAATTTATATCTTTGACAATTATGGTCAATTTATTGTGTGCATCAGCAG
The DNA here is from genome assembly GCA_031260925.1 of Prevotellaceae bacterium. Taxonomy (GTDB): domain Bacteria; phylum Bacteroidota; class Bacteroidia; order Bacteroidales; family Paludibacteraceae; genus F0058. The sequence continues at coordinate 1,783 of JAISKN010000340.1, forward strand.
GCAGCAGTTCGCTTTTGAGCATATTTGAGCAAACACGCTGTTTATCGACAAGATTTTCACGAATAACCATCGTTTTTTCCTGCAATTCCTTTACAGCAATCAGCGCGTCATCATCTGCATCTTCGTCAGTTTTAATTCTGTTGCTCATTTCTGTAATTTCGCGCGTCATATCTTCAATCATATCGGCATCGTAATCAACACGAGTTTCGAGTAAATCAACCAAAATATGATAGCCTGTCTGGTAATTTCGCGGGTTGGCGAACATTTTTTTGACGGTTTCGTTAAACGAGCGCAAATGCTGATTGCGCACCGACACCAAAATGCCGTTTTTGAGAATAAAAGAGATGGTTTCTTCCTCGAAATTATCAAGCAAAAACGAGGAATTAACCACGATGGAATCCGATGTTTCCATATAGCGCGAAGAAATTTCAATCTCTTCCATTTCTTCGTCTTCCTGAATGTAAATTTTGAGGAATTCTTCGAGTTCGTTTTCAACCTCGTCCGCCACATCATTGAGGTCAATCCAAAGAAAATTATTCTTCGGCGTAGTTTTTAAAATGTCCATCGAGCGCGACATTTTTATGCGGTTATCTTCTTGATAAAAAAATCTGATTTCTGACATAATTCGTTTAGTTATTAGTAGTGAGTAATTAGTAGCAAGTAATTAGTAATTAGTGATTAGTTTTTTGTACCTGAACTAATTACTTATAACTAATTACTTATAACTAATTACTTATGACTAATTACTTATCAACTAAATTAGTCAAGTCAATAAATTGATTTACAGTAAGTTGTTCAGGTCTTAAATTAAAAATTTCGTTTTCAAACAAATCTTTCGTCTCGTTTGTGCCTTGTGTCTCTTGTCTTGTGTCTTGTGTCTCTTGTCTTGTGTCTTGTTGTGTCTGACGAAAGGTTTTCAACGAATTTCGCAGCGTTTTTCGCCGCTGATTAAAGGCTGTTTTCACTACTTCAAAAAAAAGTTTCTCATCGCACGGCAATGTTTCTACTTCGTTTCTGGTCAAGCGAATAACAGCCGATTTGACCTTGGGCGGAGGGTCAAAAACGTGTTCAGAAACTCCAAAAAGATACTCAACTTTGTAGAATGCCTGCGCCAAAACAGAGGTAATCCCGTAGGTTTTGCTGCCCTCTTTGGCACAAATTCGCTCTGCAACTTCTTTTTGAAACATTCCTGCAAAAAACGGAATTTTATCTCTGTCTTCCAGCACTTTAAAAAGAATTTGCGTTGAAATATTATACGGAAAGTTGCCTATAATTCCAAAATTTTCGTTATCAAAAATTTTTATTAAATCCATTTTCAAAAAATCTTCTCTAAAAACCTGCAAATTCGGAAAAGTCTTTTGCAAAAAAGCGTAACTTTCCAAATCAATTTCCACCGCTTTGAGATTAATTTTGTCGTTTGTGATTAGAAATTGCGTGAGCGCACCAGTGCCAGAGCCAATTTCCAAGACGTTTTTCACATCATCGGTAATTGTCTGTGCAATTCGTTCGGCAATACTCATATCTTTGAGAAAATGCTGTCCGAAACGTTTTTTTGGTGTAACACTGCGCATCATTAATCTCGCATCATTCCCGCCTTTACGGGAATGACATCTTTTTTTAGTTTTTAACTTTTAGTTTTTAGTTTTTTTTGTACCTTTGCGGTTTTAAAATCCCGCGCAAAAGTAGTAAAAAAAAATTAAAGTTCAAAACATAAAATTTTAATAGATGCAAACGCCAATCAGTAATTTTCTTGGTAAAAAAATCGGTGCTTTCATTGATTTTTTTCATTTTCCATTCAAAAAAATATTTACAAAACAGTTGTTTCGCTATGCAGTTTGCGGCGTGGCAAATATGGTTTTTGGCTGGGTTGTATATTGGTTTTTGCTGCATTATATTTTTCAAGACCAAGATTTTCATTTGCTTATTTTTGCATTCAAACCGCACACGGCGGCGTTTTTTCTGCAACTTCCCATTACATTTTTCACAGGTTTCTGGCTCAGCAAATACGTCAGTTTTTCGGAATCAAACCTCAGGGGCAGAACTCAAATTGTGCGCTATTTAATGATTGTAATCGCCTGTGTTTTAATCAATTACGCAGGCTTAAAACTTTTTGTCGAAGTGTGCCATATCTACCCTACTCCGTCTCAAATGCTCAACACAGTAATTACGACCGTTTTCAGTTTTTTCACACAGAAATATTTTTCGTTTAAGGCGTAGTTTTTTAGCACACAGATAACACAGATAAAACGGATAAACGCAGATTGTTAATTAATTGACAATCTGCGTTTATCTGTAAAATCGCTCTATAAAACTATCGGAATAGCCTGCAAAAAATTTATGAGCAACCTTTTTATTCAATGATTAACTTTTCCGTGAAAACTTGATTATTTACAAAAACAGAGACAAAATAAATTCCCGCATTTACATTGATATTTATTTTATTTACAAAACGGTTTGTTTCAAAAATTACCTGCCCTAAAATATTTCTGACTTCTATTTTTGAAATCTCGCTTTGATTAAAAGATGTTTGAATTTCAAAAACGCCTTTGTTTGGGTTGGGGAAAATCATAATATTTCCGTTTGCCGCATTGTCAATATTTTCATTCTCATAAGGTTGATAATTTGAATGTCTGGGCAATGCCTGCGGTGCGTGCTGACTGCCGTTATCGCAACTTTCGCACGGCTCTATATATGCTCTAAAATTGCTGCCTGCCTGTGCTGTAAATCCTGGTTTAATGGTTATTGAATTATGCGCTGTATATTCAACTGTTTCTTCCGAATAGATACTGTTCAATATTGGCAAATTAAAATCAACTGTTAAATTTGTTGCATATTTCGGCACAGTTTGCACTATAGGCATATTTATAGTTACATTATAGTTGCAATAATCAAAATCATCTTTTGGCTGAATACCAGTAACAGCATATTCGGAAATATCATAAATAGAATTAGCGGGTCTTATATAATCCAATTTAAACCAAGCATCATGATTACCTCCCCAGCCAAAATTAAAATGAAAATAATCATCGCTGCTATAACCATCGCAAATAAAACAGTGTGCATCGGCTTTTGTTCCCAAAGAACCGTAAATGACAGGGCGACCGTTGTTTAAATCTGTTTTTAATCTTGTTTTCCAAGTAGTTACATAAGAAGATTTCCATCTAAATTCGGTATCCTTATGATAATCAAATTTTTTTCTTAAAATATCATCCATTAAAGACGGCAATGCTAATGAAGAACATTTATTAAAACAATAAGTAGTATTCATTGATTCTGCACAATCATATATAAGTTTAGCAACAGCATTGCGCTGTTTTTCATAATTAGGATTTGTGTCACATACTTCTATATTTTCATGTCCCCAAGTCCTTTCTACGGTATCAGGTCTACAATTTGTATTTCTTGTATCTAATGAATCTACCATATTGCACCAATCATATTGCATCGGATATTTCCAATAATACATTACTTGCGCCATAGCAACAGCGATACAGCCTGTTGTGCATTTATTGGAAGAAGAACAGCCATCACATCTTTTTGAAGTTTCTGACACATAATAGTTGTATGCTTCACAATCTTTGTAATAACTACCTTCTTCATTATGCCCCCCCTTTGATTCATCCTGATGCCATATTGACTTAATCAAAGGCGATACAATTTCAATGGCAGGCGCAGAGAAAACATTTTGCGTTATTAACTCTTGCCAAGTTGCATTATGTTCCGTTTCTTTAAAATTTTCTTGAAAACTGCTTTTAACCTGCTCTGCATAACCCTTTATTAAAAATTTTAAACAGCAAGGCACTTCTGTTGATAAAGTATCAAAAACGGATATGCCCTTTAATCGATAATAACCCAACACAGGCATACACATTTTATTTCCCGACAACAAAACAGCCTGTCCATTGTCCAAAACAATCTCATACAATAAAACATTATTGTCTTCATCTTGCAATGTGTATGACGATTTAACAGATAATTTTTGTTCTGATTTTCCAAAATTTATAATTGCGTTTTTGCCCACTATATTTGCCTCATCAAGCGTAACCTGTTGCGCCTGTACTATTATTGGCAAACACAATATAAACAGCAGTATTTTATTTTTCATTTTCTACCTCCCTTCCAAAAGAAATATTATTAATATCATAAATAACTAAAACAGGTGAATATTCACGGCAAACCTTATTCATAGGCACATTAGGAGGATATTTAGTAATATCTTCAGCCATAAGTATTCCAACAATATAACATTTCTGAGTTATATCTACAAAATCTATAAGATGTTGCATTTCTTCCTTTATATCAACATTCTTTCCGTTTAACCAACCATACCACCCGTGTATTTTAAGCGTAATATCTGATTTAAAATTATAATGAGTTGTTACTCTTTCATCATCGCTCAATCTAAAATTATATGCGTAATCTTCATAGCCTGAGTTTGGAACAACCCACCCTGTTACTTTTACTTTTCTATCTTGAAAATTTGAGTCATTAGAATTGTCGTAGTGAGTAGCATACGGCGACAATGTTTGTATATCATAGTATTTGTCCCAATCTAATGCAGGAAGATTCCACGGCTCAGTTCCGTCTTTGCAAACCACTTCTTTTCTACAGCCTGCAAAAAACACAATAATACAAGCAGCCAAACAAATAATTATTGTTTTTGCCCTCATAGTACACAATATAAGCAGCAGTATTTTATTTTTCATTTTCTACCTCCTTTCCAAAAGAAATATTATTAATATCATAAATAACTAAAACAGGCAAATATTCAAGACAATTGATGGCATTTGGACGATAATGTTCAATTACTTCGCACGCAAGCAATCCAACAATATAACATTTCTGAGTTATATCTACAGAATCTATAAGATGTTGCAACATTTTTTTTGTTACATCACTATAATCTCGGCTATACCCAGTTATTTTAAGCGTAATATCTGGTTTAAAATTATAATCAGATGTTACCCTTTCATCATCGCTCAATCTAAAATTATATGTATTCAAATGTTCATAGCCTGAGTTTGGAACAACCCACCCTGCTACTTTTACTTGTCTATCTTGAAAGTTTGAGTCATTAGAATTGTCGTAGTGATGAGAATATGGCAACAATGTTTTTATATCATAGTATTTGTCCCAATCTAATGCAGGGAGATTCCACGGTTCCGTTCCGTCTTTGCAAGCTTCTTCTTTACAGCCTGCAAAAAATACAATAATACAAGCAGCCAAACAAATAATTACTGTTTTTGCCTTTAAAATAAATATTAACTTTTTCATAATCGTAAAGTTTTAAAAATTAAACAATATGCAAAATTAGTTATTTATTTTCTAAATTATTAACTTTTGCCTCTAAATTTTCAATTTTTTCATTTTGCTGAATGAGATACAAAGTTAATTCTTCAACTTTCTGCAAAAGTTTTGCGTTCATTTCTGAAAGATTTATACCTTCGCTTTCCATTTCGGCAGCGGGCGCAATCTCTGGCAAATGCTTATTTTCATTAATAAAAAGTTTTAAATTCTTCAAAGGCATCAGATTATAATTTTTATCAAAAACAAAATCACAACCTTGATTTAGGCAAACTTTCACTTCTTCGGCGCGGATTGTGCCTGTAACATTAAGCAGCACAGTTGCATCAGAGGCACTAACTTGTGACAAAGTCATAAGACGTGTCATTATACCTGTGTTGCTGTAATCGTAAAAACCAAAACCGCCATTGCCTCCCGCGCCTCTATTTGAAATAAAACTCTGCTCGCCTGTTCCGCCTGCATAGTTCCAGCCAAGCAGCAAACGCCCTGTGTTTTGTAGAAATGTCAGATTATAGGGAGAACTTACATTTGGGTCTAAATTGGCAGCGGTTACAGATAATCCAGCAACAGCAGTTTTAACTTCTAATTCTTCGGCTCGGATTTTGCCGACTACATCAAGTTTTACGGTTGGTGATGTTGTACCAATTCCAACATTTCCGTTAGAAACTATAAGATTTCCATTTGTAAAACTACCATTTTTGGCGCGTATTGTACCGACTACATCAAGTTCTACGGTTGGATTTTCTGTGCCGATGCCGACATTGCCATTCATAACTGCAAATTTTCCACCTGTAAAATAGCCTGAATATCTTATTGAACCACCAGATACATTAGAATAAATACCATAAACAGTGCCGCCACTGATGCTATTCATACCAGCATTTGAGTATAAGCCATAAGTAATAAGTGATGTGTTAAGAGCGTTAGAGGTTGCA
>JAISKN010000025.1 GCA_031260925.1 Prevotellaceae bacterium
TTTATAATTTTTACAGAATTAACAAGATTTACAGAATTAACATATTTTTTTGTGAATTATGCACATTATGTTAATTTTGTTTATGTATTTTTATTTATTAAAAAATTGTGAATTATAATTTAATTCCAAAATGAGCATTCAGTCCACCCTTAAAACCAATGCCTGCCTCGCAGCCAATAAAAAACATCTTATTTTCCCCAAGATAAAAATTGCAGCCGAAAAGCGTTATTTGATAATAGAGATAGTTATCCCAATGTGCAGTATTTTGGGAATGCCACCGCTCAAAAGCAACGCCTGCCGAAAATGCACCGTACATCGTCATATATTCGGTATTGACAAATGAAAAGCGAACTTCCGGCGCAAGCACAAGACAATATGCTGGGTATTTTTTCATAAAATCTCGGTAAGAGCCGTTAGGATAATATTCGCGCCAAGAGAATTTATCAGGGTTTGCGATAAAATTCACTGAATTTACACCCGCCCAGAGCCATTTTACAGGTCGGTAAAAATAGGCAACAGAAAAATTACCGTGCAAACCATAATCTGCCTGCCAATCACTAAGCAAATTTGGAAAAAGCCACGAAGTGCCGTATGCAAACTTAATTTCGTGCTGTTTAAAATTTTTCTGTGCAGATAAAGCACTGAAAAACAGCAATGTAATCAATAAAATCAACGGTTTTTTCATAAATTAATGAATTTAATATGTATAATTTTGCAAAATTAACAATTATTTTTTTGTTATAATATTATTAAGACGTAAAAAAAATAAAAATGTTGCATTAAAATGAAAATATTTTTTAATAATTTTCACAAATGATTAATTATTAAAAATTTAGCCATTTTTTATATTAATTAATCATAATATACAATTATTTTGTAACTTTGCGCCGAAATTTTGATTTAATATTTAATCATTAAAAATTAACCATTAATCATTAAGAAAATGTCAGTTCATACTCCCGAAGATAACCGCAAGGTTACCACGTTCCGCCTGATAGAAATGAAACAGCGCGGCGAAAAAATTTCGATGCTCACCGCCTACGACTACACAATGGCGGGAATTATCGACAGCGCAGGCGTTGATGTAATTCTTGTGGGCGACTCCGCCTCCAACGTGATGTGCGGCAATGTTACCACGCTGCCGATAACGCTCGACCAAATGATTTTTATGGGAAAATCGGTTGCCAAAGCCGTCAAACGCGCGCTTGTGGTGGTTGATATGCCGTTCGGCTCGTATCAGGGCAACTCAAAAGAGGCTGTGGCATCGGCAATCCGCATTATGAAAGAGACACACGCCGACTGCATCAAACTCGAAGGCGGCGCGGAAGTGATTGAAAGCGTGCGGCGCATTTTGTCGGCTGGCATTCCAATTATGGGACATCTCGGCTTAATGCCGCAGTCAATCAACAAATACGGCACTTACAACGTGCGCGCAAAAGAGGAGGCAGAGGCGCAAAAACTGATTTCTGACGCGCATTTGCTGGAAGATGCAGGCTGCTTTGCCTTGGTTTTAGAGAAAATTCCCGCCGCGCTCACAAAGCAGGTTGCTGCCGAATTGGAAATTCCTGTTATCGGCATCGGCGCGGGCGCAGCAGACGGTCAAGTGCTTGTGATACACGATATGCTCGGAATGTCGCAGGACTTTTCACCGCGATTTCTACGCCGCTACGCCGACCTGAACGAAGTAATGACAAATGCAGTACAAAACTACATCGCAGACGTAAAAAGCGCAGATTTTCCAAGCGAAAAAGAGAGTTATTGAGAAAACAAAAAATGCACTTTGCAAATTTCAAGGTGCATTTTTTGTTTTAAATTATTTGACACAAATTTATTTTTGCTCAAATGTTATTGCTGCCTTGTGTAGGTGGCGGCGGCGGTGGTGGTGTGTATTTAAAAGTAAGGAAATTCTCGTTTAACGGCACCACCCTTTCATAACTTTTAATACTTTCTGCCATATTTATTGTAAATTTTATTGGTTAATACTAATTTCTATATTTATATGATAATTATTTTTTGAAAATAATTTCATTTTTTCGTCTGCATTAATTTCAATTTCTTTTGTTACTTTAAAAACTATATCATCGCTAAAATTCATAGTTTTCGCAGTTTCAGTTTTTATTTCAAAATAAATTTCTGCTGCTTCGTCTTCTGATATTCTGTCATTTTCAAATTTATACCATAATTTCTCTAATTCTATATTAAAACTATCAATTTGCAATTTTTTTGCATTAAATTCTTTAACATATTTGAAATATGGAAAATATGGTTTAACTGCTGTTATTACTTGCGATACTGCAATTATCAAAGCCCAAATCATTGGGTATATTTCCCATACAGCCCACGCTGCAATACTTCCACAAGATGCAATGGCAAGAAAAATATTTATATTACGTTCCCATTTTTGATATTTTTCCACCAGACTTTCTAAACAAAAGCCATTAAACTTAGTGTCATTCAATAATGCCCAAATTTGATTTCTAATCGAAGTATCTGACATAGATTTGATAAATTTTTATTGCGAAATTAACACTGCAAAGTTACAATAACTTTTTATATAAACAAAATATTTTCATATTTTTTTGAAAAAAATCAAACCTTCATCAAATCACTCATTATCATATCAGAAATAAAAATTGCTTTTTCGTTGATAATCAGAAAATTATCAACGATTATCATCTTTTTTGCGTCTAAATATTTTTGTGCGGAAGCGAGGCAAAAATTGTAATCTTTTTCGCCAAAATCTTGTTTTAATTTCTGTAAATCCAAGCCTTTTTTTGTGCGCAACGACAAAAAAATAAATTCATTATACCTGTCTTTTTGAGTTAAAATTTCTGTTTCAAAATAATTTTTTTCAGCCTCCAAGCCAGCACAATATTTTTCAATATTGGCAATATTCCACCTGCGCTCTGCGCCGTTGAATGAGTGTGCAGATGCGCCAACTCCAAGATAATCAACAAGTTGCCAATAGGCTGAATTGTGACGGGAATGAAAATTCGGCAGGCAAAAATTTGAAATTTCATAATGTTCAAAGACTGCTTTTTTCAGTTTTTTTATTAATAACTCAAACATTTTTTCTGATAAATCATCTGAAATTTCCTGCACAGAATTATTTTTTCGCAATAAATCTAATTTTGTGCCTTTTTCATAACTCAAAGCATAACACGAAATATGTTGAATATTCAATCTAATTGCCTCATTTATAGAACTTTCCCAACTTTGCAATGTTTGGTTTGGCAAGCCAAACATCAAATCAACGCTGATATTTTTAAAGCCTGCGTGCTGTAAATTTTTGACTGCAATTTTCGCCGAACTTGCATTGTGTCGGCGATTTAAAAAATCAAGTTCGTTATCGTTAAAACTCTGAATACCAACGCTTACTCGATTGAACGGAAAACTTTTAAGCATTGAAATATAGTCTTGGCTCAAATCGTCTGGGTTGCATTCGAGCGTAATTTCGGAGTAAGGTTTGACAACAAAATTCTGATTGATTGCACTAAAAATTTTGGCAAAATCATTCGCCGAAAGCAAAGACGGAGTGCCGCCGCCAAAATAAATTGTATCAAGTTGATTGTCAGATAAATAGTTTTTTCTGTCCGCAATTTCTTTGCAAAGGCAGTCAATATATTTATGCCTCAAATTTTCGTTTGTGGAACTGAAAAATGAGCAGTAAATACACCTCGACTTGCAAAAAGGAATGTGAATGTAGAGCATTTTTGAATTATGGGTTAAGGATTAATGGAACTTCTAAACAAAGCATCGTGTCATTCCCGCGAAGGCGGGAATCCCATTTGTACGATGCAGTAAGGAGATTCCCGCCTTCGCGGGAATGACACCTATTTTTTTTTAGTTTTTGACTTTTGGTTTTAGAAGTATTATTAAAAAATTAATGCAAATCACAAATTGCAAAATTAACTGTTTTTTTTGTAATTTTGCGCAAATTCGTTTTTTAGTTTTTAGTTCTTAACTTTTAGTTTAATTAAAATGCTCTCTTTTCCAAATGCAAAAATAAATCTTGGGTTGAATGTGGTTGAAAAGCGCGCAGACGGTTATCACAATTTAGAGACTGTTTTTCTGCCTGTTTTCGATGTGTGCGACTCGCTCGAATTTGTAGTTGCAGGCAAAACTTCACTCGAAATTTTCGGCGCAAAAATTGACGGCGACATTGAGAATAATCTCATAATCAAAGCGTTGCGGTTGTTGCAGTGCGATTTTGATATTCCAAATTTGTGCTGCTATCTCAAAAAAAATATTCCAATGGGCGCGGGCTTGGGTGGAGGCTCGGCAGATGCCGCTTTTATGCTGAAAATGCTGAACGACAATTTTGACCTGCAAATTTCAAACGAAAACTTGGAAAAATACGCCTCAAAACTCGGCGCAGACTGTCCATTTTTCATTCGCAACCGCGCAGTTTTTGCCGAAGGAACAGGCGATAAAATGACAGACATAAATCTCTCATTATCAGACAAAAAGATACGTTTGGTTACGCCGAATATTCACGTTTCCACAGCCGATGCCTACAAAATGATTTTACCGCAACGCTGGGAAATACCGCTCGCCGAAGTCATTAAAATGCCGATTGAAAAATGGAAAAATTTTATGTTTAACGATTTTGAAAAGCCTGTTTTCAAACTTTATCCTCAACTCGCCAAAATCAAGCAACAAATGTATGACAATGGCGCAATCTATGCTGCAATGTCAGGGTCTGGCTCAGCGATTTTCGGTGTTTTTTAGCACACAGATAACACAGATTAGACAGATAAACACAGATAAAGTAGGTGTCATTCCCGCGAAGGCGGGAATCTCCTTACTGCATCGTACAAATGTGATTCCCGCCTGCGCGGGAATGACAGGTTACTTCATTTTATAACATATAAATAAACCGCAAATTATAATTTATTTATAATCTGTGTTATCTGCGTGCTGAAGTTAAATTCAAAAAAAATTATTAACTTTGCAGCGAAAAATTATTTTTATAAAAAATAAAAAATTATGGAAACAGCAGTAAAAACAAAATCAAGACAAACTACTGAGAAACAGTTAGTTAGAAAAAAATCAAAAACCACTTTGTTTTGGGAAAAATATCCCGATGGTTTGTTAGTAATAAACGATATGAGGGCAGTATTGAGATAATATGAGATATTATATTGATACCAACATATTGATTTATATTTTTAGAGATAAATCTCTGTTAGATTCTTCTGTCCGAGAAATTATAGAAGATTACGAAAATTCTATCTATATAAGTTCTGAGTGTGTCAAAGAGTTTATTCATTTGATACAAAATGACAGGATAAATACAAAGCAACCTCTAAAAACGCAAGGTATAGTCTATTTTATTAAAGAATTGGGCTACACTATTAAATACACAACGGAACAGCATTTGGCAACATTGGAGAATTTGCCAATAGTAAGCAATCATAACGACCCAAACGACCGCTTAATAATTGCTCAAGCCATCACTGAAAAAATCCCGCTTATAAGCAGCGATACCAAATTTGAACACTACAAAAAATATAATTTGAAATTTATTTACAACAAAAAATAAAAAAACTAAACAAAATATAATTATGGAAAATCAAGTATTAAACCAAGTAAAAGAAAAGGCAAGTCTTTGGTTATCAGGCAGTTATTCTGATGAAACGAAGAAGGAAGTTCAGCGAATGTTAGCCGCCGAAGATACTACCGAACTGATAGAAAGTTTCTACAAAGACCTCGAATTTGGCACAGGCGGACTGCGCGGAATTATGGGCGTTGGCTCAAATCGAATGAATATCTACACCGTTGGCGCGGCTACGCAGGGATTGAGCAATTATCTGAACAGGGAATTTGCTGATTTAGAGCAGATTAGCGTTGTTGTCGGACACGATTGCAGAAATAATAGCCGCCTTTTTGCAGAGATTTCGGCTGACATTTTTTCGGCAAACGGCATCAAAGTTTATCTCTTTGACGAACTTCGCCCAACGCCTGAGGTGTCGTTTGCAATTCGGCATTTCGGCTGCCAAAGCGGCGTAATGGTTACCGCGAGCCACAATCCGAAAGAGTACAACGGCTACAAGGCATATTGGAGTGATGGCGCGCAGATTGTTGCCCCACACGATGTAAATATTATTGCCGAAGTGGAAAAAATCAAGTCGCCTGACGAGATAAAATTTGCAGGAAACAAGGCTCTGATTGAAAATATCGGTGAAAATGTTGATAAACTTTTCATCGAAAAAGTGAAATCAATTTTGCTCTCGCCCGATGCCATTTCGCGCAACAAAGACCTGAAAATTGTCTATACGCCAATTCACGGCACGGGTTACAGAATGATTCCGAGAACACTACAAGAGATTGGTTTTCAGAATGTTATCACGGTAAAAGAGCAAATGGTTGTCAGCGGCGATTTCCCGACCGTTGTGTCGCCAAACCCCGAAGAGCCTGCCGCGCTTGATTTGGCGATTGCCACAGCCAAGCAGCACGATGCCGACATCGTAATGGCATCAGACCCCGATGCTGACAGAATGGGAATTGCCATTAAAAATGATAAAAACGAGTGGATTTTGGTCAATGGAAACCAAACTTGCCTGCTTTTCACATATTATATTATCACGCGAAAAAAGCAACTCGGCACGCTCAAAAGCACCGATTATATGGTAAAAACGATTGTTACCACCGAAATGGAAAAGGTGATTTGCGACAGAAACGGCGTAGAACTTTTCGACTGTTACACAGGTTTCAAGTGGATTGCATCGGTTGTGCGCGACTTTGAAGGCACCGACCGTCAATATATCGGCGGCGGCGAAGAAAGTTACGGCTATATGCCTGCCGATTTTGTGCGCGACAAAGACGCTGTCGCCTGCTGCTCGCTGATGGCGGAAATTGCCGCGTGGGCAAAAGACAACGGCAAAACGCTTTTTGAACTTTTGCAGGATATTTATGTGGAATACGGTTTCAGCAAGGAGAAAGGTATTTCGGTTGTCCGCAAAGGCAGAACAGGTGCGGAAGAAATCGTTGCTATGATGAAAAATTTTAGAGAAAATCCGCCAAAAGAGATTGCAGGCTCAAAAGTTGTAGAAATAAAGGACTACCAAACGCTACTGCAAACCAATTTGGCAAACGGCAAAACGGCAAAATTAGATTACCCTGTAACGTCAAACGTGCTGCAATATTTTACCGAAGACGGCACCAAAGTTTCGGTGCGCCCATCAGGCACAGAGCCGAAAATCAAGTTCTACATCGAAGTACAGTCGCCGCTCAACTCCCGCGAAGATTACGATGCAGTTGATAGCGCAGCAGGTGAGAAAATTGATGCTGTTAGAGGGTCGTTGGGAGTATAATTTCAAAAGCACGCAGATTAATTTTATCGAATGTACTGCCTAAAAAACGATTAAATTTAGTAAAAAATAAAAAAGCAGGTGTCATTCCCGCGCAGGCGGGAATCTCCTTGCTGCATTGAAATTTGGGGATTCCCGCCTGCGCGGGAATGACAAGTTATTTCATTTTGTACCATATTATTAAATGTTGACAAATAACACTTTGGGTCTTATATACGATATTCATAAAATCTGTGGTTATCTGTCTAATCTGTGTCATCTGTGTGCTAAAAAACTTAAAAAATAATGAAACTTATTGCTGACAGCGGCTCGACAAAATGCGACTGGACTGTGTTTGATGAAAATTTTTGTCAGACGGTTAAAACAGAGGGCTTTAACCCGTTTTTTTGGACTTCGGAACAGATAGTTTCGGAATTGAAAAAAAAGTTGCTGCCCAAAATTTCTGCCGACAAAATCACCGATATTTTTTTCTACGGCGCAGGTTGCAGAGTAGAGAAGTGCAGCGTGATTTCGGCGGCATTGCAGGCTGTTTTTCCGCAGGCGAAAATTGAAGTGCAAAGCGATTTGCTTGGTGCGGCGCGCGCACTTTTCGGCAACGAAAAAGGCATCGCCTGCATTTTGGGAACAGGCTCAAATTCAGGACTTTACAACGGAGTTTCCATTGAAAAAAACGTTTCTCCGCTCGGCTACATTCTCGGTGATGAAGGCAGCGGCGCAAGTCTTGGAAAATCGTTTATTGCCAAATTTATGCGAAATGATTTGCCAGAAAAATTGATGTTGCGTTTTGAGAAAAAATATAAATTAACACCTGCGCAAATTATGGAAAACGTTTATAATCAGCCGTTTGCAAATAGATTTTTGGCAAGTTTCGCGCCGTTTCTTAAAGAAAATTTGCACGAAAGCGTAATTTATAATCTCGTTTTTGACAGTTTTACAGATTTTTTTACAAAAATTATAATGCAATATTCTGATTATCAGCAATATAAAATTTCATTTTGCGGCTCAGTAGCGTATAATTTTGCCGATGTTTTGGAAGTTGCAGCGTTGGAATTGAATATAAATTTGGGTGAAATAATTGCTGCTCCGACAGAAAAATTAATTTTGTATCATTCAAAATAAAATTGTATCTTCTATATAACAAATGGCTGTAGTTAAAAATAGTGTTGTCATTTTTATTTTTAACGCAAAGTCGCAAAGCCACGAAGACGCTAAGAAAAACTTTTAAGTTTTTATCTTTGCGTACTTAAAAAAAATTTATCC
>JAISKN010000070.1 GCA_031260925.1 Prevotellaceae bacterium
AAAGGTTACGCTATCAGTCAGCGTTTTGAACGGTTGGAATATCGTATGACTGAAAATGAAAAGAAAATTGATTTTTTCGTAAAGACGGCTTTGCCGCCCGTTGAAGGCGTATTCTACGATGGACAAATTTTTGATGCCTACAAATTTGTTTCCGATTTAATAGAAAGAGCAAAAAAAGAAATCGTTTTGATTGATAACTATTTAGATACAAGCGTTTTAACATTGCTTTCAAAACGAAACGCAGGCGTAAAAGCAACAATTTATACACGCGAAATTGCTGAAACGTTGCAACTTGACTTGCAGCGGCACAACGCCCAATATCCTGAAATTTTCATTGCCGAAAAACCAAATATACACGACCGTTTCCTTTTGATAGACAGCGAAGTATATCATATTGGTGCTTCCATTAAAGATTTAGGAAAAAAACTTTTTGGTTTTAATAAAATGGAAATGACAGCAAATGAATTATTAAAAAATATCTGTTAATTGTAAAATAATTTTGTATCTTTGTACTTTCAAATATTAAAAAACAAAAAATATGTAAATAACTGAAAATTAAATAATTATAATAAAAAAAGCATTTGGTTTTTATCTTTCTTAGTGCCGAAGTGTAACGAACTTTAAAACGTATGGAAAGACGAAGTATAATGTTCACATTAGTGTGAACTTATAACTATTCGTCATACAAGGTTTTTCGTTACACACCAGCACTAAGCGGATATTTTTAAGTATCACGCTTTTTTGTTTTGTAACTTACTAAATAACAAAAAACTAATCTTTTTTAATAATAAATTAAATATTAAAGTATTATGTATCAAAACATTACAAAAACAACAGCGGGTGCATTCAGCAGCGCAATGGAGAGAGAAACCATTTCAAAAAACCGCGTCAGTCCGAAAAACGTGAGGAGTAGGGGAAATATAAAATCAATGTTTATAACAAAAATAGTTCTATTCATTGCTATTTTGTATATTCCATTTTTCGCCAATGCACAATCTGCAAAAGAAATATACAAGTATTTTGATGAACATAGTTCCATAATTAAAGCAAACGAAAAGAGTGTTGAGATTACAAAAATACTTAATATTCAGGGTAAATCAAGAGAATGGTTATATGAGAAATTACAGGCTTGGACTATAAGGCGATATAACAATCCTAACTTTAACGATGCAAATACTAATACTGCATTGATAAGTGCTGACAGTTGGACTTATAGTCTTAAAAATAAAGGAAATGCATTTAATGGAGGAAGTTGGAGTGTTTATCACTCCTTAACTATTGAAATAAAAAATGAGAAAGTGCGTATTATCTATACACTTAGTTCAATATGTGGTGCGGAAGGACTAAATGACGGTGTGTCAGTGTGTGGTTTTTCCTGTTATGCACCTCAATGTTATCCATACAAAACAAAGAAAAATAAAAAAGCATTGTACGAATATTACTATGCTTTTTACAATATTATTGGCTGGTTGGAAGATATTGAAAATATTTTAACAGAAAAAAATTCGGATTGGTAGAGTTTTACATTACACTACTGTAGCCGAATTATTCCCATTGAATAGTAAATAATTTAAAAAATTAATTTCAAATACAGTCAAATTCAGGTCTTGACAACCAAAAAGTGAAACCTGCATAAACACTCAAAAATACCACAACGAGAACAGAAACTCGTAAAAACGGGCAAGACACTCGCGAAGCCAATCAGAGCGGGAAAAATAAATTAACAATTTTGCGTACCAGATGCACAAATAAGTCCCAAAGGTATGGGCAAATTAAATGAAAAAATCAATCAGTATTATTTTTATTAGCGCGGTAATTATCAGCGCATTAGGTTTAACTTCGTGCGAAAAAAATGATGTTAAAACTTACTCAGAACTCATTATTGGTACTTGGAAATGTACTGCTCAAACAGGCAATACTGATTTTCCTCCTGTTGGTTCTGAAATAACATTTACAAAAGACGGCAAACTGACTGTTGGTGTCTATACACTTAATTATTCAGTTTCAACAAAAACTGAAGCAATAGAAAAATATGGCTCTAAATTAGAGGACTATGAATTTGACGGTGGTTTACCTGATGGAATTTGTTTATTTATTGATTATGGAGATGAATGCGGTGCTTATCCAATAAAGGAAATGACAAAGAACAAAGCAGTACTTGCAGATGAAAATGAAACTGCCACTTTTGAAAAAGTAAAATAAATACGCTTAAAAAAACTGCCCTCGAACATATTTAGTCGAGGGTTGTTTTTATTTTTTTGTTCATTGCAAGTCCGCACTTTTGGCTGAAAGCCAAATATAATTTAGCCCAATCGCAAAGCGCAGCGGCGCGTTGGGTGTTATATAACGGAACGGCGTAAAAAATTATGCTGCACTTTCAGTGCGCAAATGGTGGGTGGTATCAATTACCCAATGCGTTGCATTGGGCTAAAATCTGTTTGGCTTTCAGCCAAACACTGCCTCGCAAACTAAATTTTTGTTTATTGCAGAAAAATCTTTACTTTTGCAAAAAAAAATCTTTATGAAAAATTTAAAATATATCTTTATTCTTGGCTCTTTGTTTTTGGCTATGAACGCCAATGCTCAAACCGCTTGGACATTGGAAGAGTGCATAAAATATGCCGTTGAACACAATATTTCCATTAAGCAAAAGGAAATTTCGCAAAAAGCGGCTCAAACCGATTTAAACTCTGCAAAAATGGAGTTTTTGCCCGATTTAAACGCAGGTGTTGGGCAGAATTGGAATTTTGGCAGAACGCAACTTGTGAGCGGACTTTACGAAAATCAAACGCAGTCGAACACAAGTTTTTCGATTGGCTCGTCAATGCCGATTTTTACTGGTTTTCGACTTATTAATTCGGTTGCAAAGGCAAAACTTGATTTTGAGGCATCAACTCTCAATTTGCAAATAGCAAAAGACGATATTGAATTGCAGGTTACGCGGATTTTTGTGGAAGTTTTATTCCAAAAAGACATACTGAAAATTGTTCAAAATAAGTATCAGACAACTAAACAGCAGGTTTTAAAAACCGAAATTCTCACTCAAAATGGCAAAGTCCCAGAAAGCCAACTCTTTGATATTAAATCAGAAATGGCAAATGATACATTGTCGATGGTGCAGGAGCAAAACAATTTGAAACTTCTACTTCTTAATTTGGCGCAAAGTTTGGAATTGCAGGATTTTGAAAATTTTGATATTCTTGTTCCAGAAATGGAAGTAAAAAATTATGTGTTGCAAACTCCACAAGATATTTATAATAAGGCACAAAAAGATAAATCGTGGGTAAAATTAGCAGAAACTTTGGTGCAAAGTTCCGAAAAATCGTTAAAAATTGCGCAATCTTTTTATTATCCAACAATTAGTTTTTCGGCGGGCGTGGGGACAAATTATTTTTATCTTTATAACTCAAATTTGCCTAATTCCGCCTTTAAAAATCAATTTACAAATAATCTTGGCGAATATATCGGCTTGTCGCTTAACATTCCGATTTTCAACCGTTTATCTGTTATAAACGGCGAAAAACAGGCGAAATTCAACATCGAACGGCAGAAACTGGCTTTGGAAGATACCAAAAAGCAACTTTTCAAGGAGATACAAACCGCGTACATTAATGCGATTTCGGCAAGCGAAAAGCAAAGTGCTGCTACACAGGCAGTTATTTCGGCACAAGAGTCATTTCGTTATGCCAAAGAAAGTTATGAAAGCGGCAAATCGTCAGTTTTTGAATTTACCCAAAGCCAAACACGCCTTTTTGATGTGCAACTCAAAGAATCGCAGGCAAAATTTGATTATCTTTTTAAAATAAAGATTTTGGAATTTTATGAAAAATAAGTATTGAACCGATATTTCACATTTTCCTCAAAAAGCATTCTATCGTATTTTCTATCAGGCAGCAAATTGTCATTGGACCAATGCCGCCGGGTACTTTGGTGATGAACGATGTCTTTTCGGCAACGGCATCAAAATCGACATCGCCGCACAGTTTGCCTGTTTCGAGGTCGCGATTTACGCCGACATCAATCACTACCGCGCCGTTTTTCACCATTTCAGCGGTAACGAACTTCGGTCTGCCGATTGCCACCACCAAAATATCGGCGTTTGCGGCAACTTCCGCAAGGTTTTTTGTGCGGCTGTGCGCTATTGTAACAGTGGCGTTTTCGTCAAGCAAAAGTTTGCTCACAGGCAAGCCGACAATGTTGCTGCGCCCGATTACAACGGCGTTTTTGCCCGCAATTTCGATGTTTTCGCTTTTGAGCAGTTTGATAATTCCTTTCGGCGTGCAGGGCAAAATACAGTCGGTTTTGCTCCACAGCGCAGCCGTATTTAGCGGGTGAAATCCATCAACATCTTTTTCCTGTTTTATTGCTGAAATTACGGTTTTTTCGTTGATATGTTTCGGCAAAGGCAGTTGCACAAGTATTCCGTCTGTGGTTGTGTCGGCGTTGAGTTCGGCGATTTTTTGCAAAAGTTCGTTCTCCGAAATCGTTTCTTCGTAACGGATTGTTTCGTTCAAGATACCAACTTCGGCGCACGCTTTTGCCTTGCCTGTAACGTACGACACGCTGCCTGCATCGTTGCCTACAAGTATTACCGCGAGTTTCGGCAACCGCCCGAAATGGCTTTCAAACGTTGCCGTTTCCACAGCCATATTTTTTTTTAGTTTGTCAGAAAGTTCTTTTCCAGAAATAATTTTCACTTAAATATAGAGTTTAGAGTATTATTTTGTTGCAAATCAATAATGAAATCGGCACAAAAGTACAAAATTATTTGATAAGTTCCATTTATATCATATTTTTTACATTTTTTAAAGTGCAAAGATACAAATTATTTTTTAATTGCAGAATTTATTACCTTTGCAAAAAAAATCTTAAAAAAATAATGAAAATACTTTTTATTGGCGGAACAGGCACGATAAGTTCTGCTATTTCTAAAAAATTAATCGAACTCGGACACGAACTTTTTTTGCTCAACAGAGGCAACAAAAACTCTGAATTGCAGGGGTTTACGCCGTTAATTGCAGATATTAAAGACGAAAAAAAGGTTGCCGAACTGATTTCTGACCACACTTTTGATGTTGTTGCCGATTTTATTGCGTTCAAACGCGAAGATTTGGAGCGTGATTATCGGCTTTTTAACGGCAAAACGCG
This sequence comes from Prevotellaceae bacterium, assembly GCA_031260925.1. Taxonomy (GTDB): domain Bacteria; phylum Bacteroidota; class Bacteroidia; order Bacteroidales; family Paludibacteraceae; genus F0058. The sequence goes on from JAISKN010000070.1 coordinate 5,149, forward strand.
GCAGTTTGTTTTTATCTCTTCCGCCTCTGCCTACCAAAAACCGCCTCAAAATCAAATCATTACCGAAAGCACGCCGCTTTGTAATCCGTTTTGGCAATATTCGCGCGACAAAATATTCTGCGAAGAATATCTTGTGCAACTGTACAGAAACGAGGGCTTTCCGATAACCATTGTGCGCCCGAGCCACACCTACGGCAACGGCAGCGTGCCTGTGTCGGTACACGGCGAAAACGGCTCGTGGCAAGTGATAAAACGAATGTTGGATGGCAAAAAAGTGATAATTCACGGAGACGGCACTTCGCTTTGGACACTTACGCACAACAGCGATTTTGCCCGCGCATTTATCGGACTTTTGGGCAATATTCACGCAATCGGCGAGGCAATTCACATCACCTCAGACGAAGTGCTGACTTGGAATCAGATTTATCAACAAATTGCTGATACTCTGAATGTTAAACTTGATGCAGTGCATATTTCGTCAGAAACTATCTGCAAAAACTCTGATTTCGGTTTGCTTGGAAATCTTATCGGCGACAAGGCAAATTGCGCTGTATTCGACAACACAAAAATCAAGTTACTCGTGCCGAATTTCGCAGCCGCAACCCGCTTTGACCAAGGCGTAAAGCAAACGCTCGACTATATTCTTTCACACAAAGAGTGCCAAATTGCAGATGAGAGATTTGACAGGTGGTGCGATGAAATGGTGGAGAAAGTTTTGTGAAATTTACTATTAGCGGTTAAACCAAAAAAACTGCCCCCGACTAAAAATGTTCGAGGGCTGTTTTTATTCATCTAATTACTTTTTCGTTTTTTTACGCAGGCGAAAGAAAATCAGCACAGCAAATGCAATATCACAGATTACAAAACCCCAAATGTAGTTATAGCTTATACGAAGCGAACTTTTCATATTTGCAATTAGTGCTTCATTATCATCCAATTTTTGTTGCTTTTTGTCTTTTAAATACGCACGAGATACTGTATCATACCCTACTCCTTCGTCTTTGGCAACATAAAAAGTTGTATCACTGCCATTTGTACTATAATAAACGGTATCAGTATAAGGATTAGCCTTTTCTACGAATGTAGTGTAATTATGATGACTCATTATAAAATAGCCTGTTGTGTCGGTTTGTTGCACCCGATTAACATCTACTTTTAGTTGTTCATAAACTGCAATATGGCGCTTTGCATAGGGAATATTAGGCACCAACCAACCAACACACATAAAAATTTGTACTGCAAGAAAAATTGCAAAAATTGCAATTAAAATAACATTTAACTTATTTTTTAACATTTTAATTCGCCCATACCCTTGGGACTTATTTTTGCATCTGGTACGCGATTTTGTAATTAATTTTCCCCGCTCTGATTGGCTTCGCGAGTGTCTTGCCCGTTTTTACGAGTTATCTGTTCTCGTTGCGGTATTTTTAGCAATCGCCGCAATCGTTGCCGACATATTTACAGAATACAAGTTCTGCCTTATTACAGTTTGCCGTTCTCTGCCCTTTTGCGTGAGGTCAAAAGAGGTATATATTAATCAGCCATATTTCAAAATTTATAAAAACAAAAAGCGGACTTCTTATCCGCTTGTGAGGTATTAGGAGACCCGTAGATTAAATAAGTAAGCCCACATTTCTGTGAGCGTTCTTTACTTATTTCTCTACTTTGAAAGTTCCTAATTTTCACAAGCCAAGAGTTAAAGCGTTTAAACGCTATTTTTTATCTTATATTTTCAGTTTTTAAGTCATATTTTTTTATTTTTTTGAAAGTACAAAAATATAAAATTATTTTTTAAATTTTTACATATTCAATTCTATTGTTGCGCATAACAACAAAAGATTGGTTTTTGGCTTGTTTTTCTTCAACTAAACGTTTATAATTAAGTTCAAGCCCTTTGCTTATTTTTAGTTTAATATCATTTTTTACTTGTGCCGTCATAATATTCTAAAATTTTATTAAATATCTGATTATCAATTATTTTTATATTTTTTTCAAATTCTTTTTCTGCCACAAAAACGTGTTTTATATTTGAATTGTCATAAATCATTGCCATATCAACAATCGGCAAATAAATATCAACAAGATTTTTTATTCCTGCAAAATAACGGCGGTTAATTACCTCGCTGTCAATATTATGTCCGCCCTCTTTTACGCGAGTTTTCACTCTTTCCTTTGCCAATTCCACGCTATTGAGCCAAAAATACACCAAAGTAATATTGTAGCCGTTTTTTTTTGCCGACAAAATCGTATTTTTATAGGTTTTCGATGCTAACGTAGTTTCTATTGCAAAATTAGTTTTTTCTTTTAATAATTCCTCTATTCTGCGCAACATAATTTTTCCCGCCTCAATCGCAACTTTTTCGGGTTGAAACGGCGACAAGCCGCGTGCAATTTCATCTGCATTGACAAACTCTTTACAATCTAATATTTCAGGTAAAATTGTAAATGAGGCAGTAGTTTTTCCTGCGCCATTACAACCCGAAATAATATATAATTGCGGCGTTTTTGCCATTGTTTTTTTATTTTTTGAAAGTGCAAATTTATAAATAATTTTCTTTTTTGCAAAACAAATAAAATTTTTCTCAATCCACCACCACCTCCAGCGGCATAAATGCCTGCACGCCAAATCGCTTTTGGGCGTTTTCGATACTTTGGAAATAGCGGTAATTTTCGCCCAGACGCTTTTGCAAAATCTTGGTTTCGATTGAAGTTGAGAGATTTTTCATAATCTGCTCTGCAAAACTTTCTTTTGCAGGGTAATCAACTGTTTTATAGTCAGTTACGGCGACTTTTTCGGCTGCAATGCGTATAGCATCGTTGAGCGTGCCGAGCGTATCAACCAAACCGAGTTTCAGCGCGTCAGTACCCGAATAAACGCGCCCTTCGGCAAGTTTCTTGATTTCTTCAACAGTCATATTTCTGCCGTCAGCACAGCGTTTTGTAAAAAGTTCGTAGCCGCGTTCAACGTATTTTTGCACAAGATTTTTTTCCAAATCGGTCATCGGGCGCGAGGCATCGCCAAGGTCGGCAAATTTATTGGTTTTCACGCCGTCAAAGTTCAGTCCGATTTTGCCGTAAAGCCCTTTCATATCTGGGAAAAGTCCGAAAATTCCAATCGAGCCGGTAATGGTGTTCGGCTCGGCAACGATAGCATCGGCAGCGCACGAAATATAGTAGCCGCCCGATGCCGCATAGTCGCCCATCGACACCACAACGGGCTTTTTGGCGCGGACAACCTCCACCGCGTGCCAAATCTGCTCCGAGCCGTAGGCACTGCCGCCGGGAGAATTTACGCGCAAAACCACTGCCTTAATGTCCTCTTTATCAGCGAGTTTTATTAATTCTTCGGCAACTTTCTTTGATACAATTCCGCTTTCGCTGCCGCCGTCAATGTCGCCGACTGCGTAGAAAACAGCGATTTCATCTTTTGCCTTGTTCGGTTTTTCAACCACACGTTTTATTTCGCTTAAACTAACTGATTTATAGTCCTTTACAGTTAAATTTTCAAGAATATTTTTAATTTCATTTTCATAAATTAAAGAATCTACAAAATGCTCATTGAGAGCAATTTGCGCCTCGTCAAAAAATTTGCCTTCGTCAGAAAAGCGGTTGATATTATCAACCGAAATATTGCGCGAAACTGAAATTGCGCTCAACATTTCGTTCCAAAGCGATGATGTTAATGCGCTCATTTGCAGACGGTTGGCATCACTCATTTTGTCGGTGATAAACGGCTCAACGGCTGACTTAAACGTGCCGACTTTGAAAACCTGCACTTTTACGCCAATTTTATCAAGCAGATTTTTGAAAAAAACCGTATTCGCGCTCATTCCCGAAAGCGCGACCATTCCCTGCGGATTGATGAAAACTTTGTCGGCAACCGAGGCGAGATAATACGTTCCGTTGCCGTAGTTGTCGGCGTAGGCAACGATAAATTTGCCCGATTCCTTAAATTTTTCCAACGCTTTGCGGATTTCCTGCACAGAGGCAGGCGAAGCCGAAAATTCGCTGATTTTCAGGTAAATACCCGAAATTTTCGGCTCTTTTGCGGCTTTGTCTATGCCGTTGAGAACATCGTTGAGCGCAATCTGCGACACGTTAGGATTGAGCGAGGAAAGCATCAACGCTGCAAAATCGTCTTGCGAGCGTTCTATCAATTCGCCTTTGAGGTTGAGTTCAAAAACCGAATTTTCCTTCACCACCACAGGCGTGTCGGACATTCCCGCCATAGCACCTATTACTGCAAAAAACATAATTATTTGCAGAAAACCAAAAATCATTAAGCCAACTATTGTGGCTAAAACGTACTTAAAAAATTTTTTCATATTAATTTATTATAAAGATTAACGAACAAAGACAGAAATAACGATTTTATTTGTTATTCTAATCTTTTGCAAAGGTATTATTTTTTGTTGAAATAAAAAAACAGACACTGTCTTTATTCTATTCAAAAAGCGTTTCTTTAAAAATTTCCCCAACAGAAGGGTGCGGAAAAATCAGTTTTTTAAACTGCTCAATATCAAGATGTTGCTCGATTGCGAGAGTTGCCGTTGCGATTAATTCTGACGCGGGATTGCCGATAAGGTGCGCACCGATTAAACGCTCTTTTTCGTCAAAAATCAGTTTGCAAAGTCCGTTTCCGCCCTCGTTTTCGGCAACAAAACGCCCCGAAAACGTCATTGGCAGTTTTTTTACCGAATATTTTTCGCCCGAAATTTTGAGTTCGTCTTCGGTTTTGCCCACGCCAGCCACTTCGGGATTGGTATAAACCACCGCAGGAACGGCGTTGTAGTGCATTTTGTCGACATTGCCAACTATGTGATTTACAGCAACTTCCGCCTCTCTTACGGCAGTGTGCGCCAACATCGAAAAGCCCGTAATATCCCCCGCAGCATAAACATTTTTGAGCGAAGTTTGCATATTTTCATCGACTTTCACGCCACCGCGAAATGTCTCCAAATTCAGCATTTCCAAGCCGTTTAAAGTCGGTTTTCTGCCAACACAAAGCAATATTTTTTCAACTTCAAGAGTTTGTTCAACGTTTTCTTTGTCAATAAAAATGATTTTTTGTGCGCCCTCATTGTCATTGCGGGCTTGACACGCAATCGTTTCATTTTCAGGCGATTGCGTGTCAAGCCCGCAATGACACGGTAAGGACTGAATCTCTATTACTTTTGCGCCGAGAAAAAACTCAACTCCCTGCTTTTGATAATTTTCACGCAAAAGGGCGGAAATTTCGCTGTCAAACGGCGGCAAAATCTCGTTTGCCATTTCCACCACCGCCACTTTTGCGCCGAAAGTGCGGAACAAGCCCGCAAATTCCATTCCGATAACGCCGCCGCCGACAATGGCGATTGACGCGGGCAACTCCTTGATTTCCAATGCCTCGCGGCTTGTAAGAAACTCCACATTTTCCACGCCTTTGATTTTTGGCACGAAAGTTTGCGAGCCGCAGCAAAGCAAAAGTTTTTTTGCCTCAAAAATATTTTCGTTGCAAAGAATTTCTATTTTTTCTTCCGAATAATTTTTTATAACTGCCTCTCCGACAACCACATTTACATTGTGCGCCGTCATTTTTGCGCGAATGCCAGCGTTGAGTTTGCGCACGATTTTATTTTTCCGCGAAACGATTTTTGCGTAGTCGAAATCAACATTTTGCGCCGAAATTCCGTATTTTTCGCCCGCAAGCGCGTTATGGTAAAGTTTTGCCGAGTAGAGCAGCGTTTTGGTCGGAATGCAGCCCTCGTTGAGGCACACTCCGCCCATTGCGTTTTTTTCAAAAAGGACAACGCTAAGTCCTTTATTTGCAGCGCGCTCTGCTGCTGTATAGCCAGCAGGTCCGCCGCCAATTATTGACAAATCAAACATATTTTTTATTTTATGATTTTAGATTTATGAAAAATAAATTAAGAGCCTGTTTAAATTTAGTAAAAAAATATATAAATAACTGAAAATCAGTTGGTTAATTGAAATATTTTTTGTAACTTTGTGAATTAATAACCACATAAATTACAAAGTATGTACAACAAAAAAGATTTAATTAACCTA
>JAISKN010000184.1 GCA_031260925.1 Prevotellaceae bacterium
TCCTAACGGATTGCGGTGCAAATGCAGTATCATTCCGTAGGAATGAATCGCTCGGTAGAAATTAAGTATCACATATTCAGGGCATTCCGTAGGAATGCAACCCCTGATTCGCATAAATATATCATAAACGGGAATTTCGAGTTTTTGAGCAATTTTATACAGTGTAAAAATATTTGGACAAGTATTACCTGCTTCAATTCTGCTCATATTTGATTTTTCAAAATTACAGGCGTATGCTAAATCAACCTGCGAAATATTTTTATTTTCCCGCAACTCTTTTATTTTCAATCCTATTTGTTTTTGAAAAGATATTTTGTCCATTTTTTTGCTGCAAAATTACTCAAATATTTTAAAATTTTTCTATGATATTGTGATATTTCAAATATTTTTGTACTTTTGCATTTCATTTATAAAAAAATAATGCTTATAAAATAAAACAAAACGTATGTAAAGCACTGTAATATACATAATAAAATAGCGATTTGCTGTTATTCTTGAAAACCATTTACCATCTTTTAGCCCATTTTGGGGTTATCAAATCAAGAATAAGTTTGCGAAATGCCGCTTAATGCGGCGTGAAACGACTTATTGATTTGATAGGCGTGGTAACCTGGTTTTCAGACAGGTTGTTTCACGCTATTTTTATGTAGCAAACATAATATAATACTTCTTTAAGCCGATGTGTCGATGGTTTATAACAGACACAAAAAAACTATGAAAAAACACATTATCTTTTCAATGATTTTATTGTTCTCAATCAGTGTATTGGGACAAAACAGCGGGCTTGGTTTCAATTATCAAGCCGTAGTGCGCGGTGCAGACGGTTTCGTTGTTGCTTCGCAAAGTGTAGAATTGCGCTTTTCGCTCTTGCCCGGGCAAAGTGCTACGCAGGCAAGTTGGCAGGAAACGCATAACGCAACTACCGATGTCTATGGTACGATTGGCGTTACCATTGGCAAAGGCACAAAGGTTGGCGGTGTGGCTGCCGCTTTTGCAGATGTTAATTTTGCAGCGGTACATTATTGGCTGAAAACAGAAATCAAAGAGGGCGGAAACTGGCGAGAGTTGAGTTATACTGCTTTTGCAAGCGTACCTTATGCCGAAGTTGCAAGCAACGCTTTGATGATGCCTGCGGGAACAATTATTGCTTTTGGCGGCAACAAGGCAAATATTCCTGCTGGGTGGCTTTTGTGCGATGGCGCAGCAGTCAGCCGTTCCGACTATGCCGCTCTTTACACCGCTATCGGTACGGCGTGGGGCTACGGCAATAATTCTACTACCTTTAATTTGCCTGATTTAAGAGGCATCTTTTTGAGAGGCGTTTCCGAAACTTCAGGTAAAGACCCTAATGCAGCAACTCGCACTGCCGTAAAAGATGGTGGCAACAGCGGCAACAATGTAGGAACTTATCAGGGTGATGCAATTAGAAATATTACAGGTTCTTTGGAAACTGGACACTCTTTGGCTTTGTTTGGAAATGAAGGTGTTGGCGCGATTAGAAAACATTCAAGTGTAGGTGCTTCAGTAAGTGGTGGTAGTGGAAATAATTGGTCAAAGGGGTTTACATTTGACGCTTCCCGCGTTGTTCCGACTGCTCCCGAAAATCGTCCAATAAATGTTTATGTTTATTACATTATAAAATATTAATGTTATGAAACGAATATTTTTACTGATAATAAGCCTGTGCCTGCTCAGTTTTGTGCAGGCGCAGAACAGAGATGCACTAAATCTCTCGTCTATTGAGGGTTATCCGCTTACAGTGGGCAACACAACAATAGACGGAAAGCAGATTACCGAAAATCGCCTCCTGCCGATGAATGTGGAGTTGGACAGTATGCCTCGCTTTCAAATCGGGGCAATACCCAATCAAACAGTATGGCACGAAGGTGATATTACAGTCGGTTTTTATGTACTTACCGATACTTTGCAGTCGGCAAATGTAACTTTGAGTTACACGATTGATTTTGCCCCCGAAGGACAAATTACTTTTAACGCGCAAACAGGGCGTTTCAAATACTTTCCAGACAAGTTCGATACTCGTGCATTTACGGTTACTTTCCGTGCAGAAGCAAACAATAATATTATTGTGCAGGAAGTTTTATTTACGCTAATGCCTGCCACACCGCCCGAATACGCAGCATTCGGCGTTGAGCCAATCAAGCCAATGCCTGAATCTACAGACGATTACACCATTGTTGCACAAACTACTCAAAACAATGTGCCGTTTAATAATACAGTTCGCAGTGTTCGCAGTTTCAGCATTACAGGCAAAGAACTTGTTTTCGACAGCCATATAAACAACAAATTAAGTTTCTTGAATAACAGCGAAGATATTAAAGAATTAAATATTTTTGCTGAAAAAATTATTGTGCGCGATGCCTTGCATTTCCCTCAAACTGACATAACGATTTATGCCAAAGAATTGATTTTTGAGGACTTGCCCAATCAGGCAGCCGCTTCAATCAATGTTTCGCCCATAATGTTTTCAACTCTTGCAAGCACTAACGGAGCAAACGGTGCAAATGCAGGCAATATCACGCTCTATATCAAAGAGTTTAAGCAAAGTAACCCGTACATTCGTTTTACTTTGATTGGCGGAAAAGGACAAAATGTGCCTTGGACAACGCAGCAGGAAGTCCGCACGGCAGGAAATGGCGGAAACGGCGGCACGATAACTTCTACCATTGATGTTAGCGAACTTTGCGATGTTATTCACGGCAGTGCAGGCATTCAAATTGACGGCAGCAATAACATTGTAGGCGCAGGAACACACGGACAAGACGGCAGTTTTGTACTCAACGATAAGGAATTTACTTGGTTACACCCCAATTTTATTTCCGCAGTAGTAAAACACGCCAAAGATGCCTATCTAAATATCTACAACGGTTTTACTTACAATATTTTTGATGAATATACAAAAGCATTTACGGATTTAAAGCAGTCGCAAGAATGGGACGAGTTGAGCGATGAACTGAAAATGGAACTTAGCAATGCCGATTCGGAAATGCAGGCGGTGATGTTCCGTATCGGACAAAATCTCGACTATTTCGGCAACCCTGTGGGCTGGGTACCTATGCTTTCGTTTGAAGTTAATAAAATTGCTTTTGAGCAGGAAATAGAAAAGGCAATTCGCGTGATGTATCTCAGTTATTGGCTAAAAAACATTGAAGGCAGTAATGCACAGCGCATTGCCGCTTGCAACGAAGCAATAAATCAGGTCAAACAGGAATTACTTGCAAATGAGGGCGCATTAAATCAGTTTGTCCTTTATATACCCGAATTGCAGGACGAATTGACCGCTTTGGAGGAACAGTTAAACAATCTTATTGTCAGAATTGAACAAAAAACGCAGCAGTTGCTCTCACAAGCAGAACACAATGTAAAAAAACGCAATCGTTTTAATAAAATTGCAGGAGTAATGTCTGCCATTGCAAAGGCTGCGCCTGTTGTTTGCAGTATTATTCCTGGTGTTGGCACTGCTGTTGGAACAGGTATCAGTGCAGCCATAACAATAGGAATGAATTATGTTTCACAGGCAACAAATATCTCCGACAGTTACGGCTATGGCAATGCAGCAGGCAGCGCACTTGATGCAGCAACAGGATTTTTGAATAATGGCGGTTTTTCCGCTATTTCCAATGCGTTAGGGTCTATCGATATTTCTTCGTTGGGCAGTGCTGCAAATACGGTGTCAAGCGCATACAGTACCATTAACGCAACGGTAACGCCTTTGGTTAGCAGTATTGAAAATTTACATAAAGTTTTTGCTAAAAGTTCTACCCCCAATGACCAAGTGCAGGCAGAACTTAATAAACTAATGGCAGAATCGCGTGAATATCAGGCATTGATAGTTGAACAAAAACTATTGGAAAATCAAGTTGCAGAAACTATGGCAAAAATCGAAAGAAGTTTGGCTGATATTATTGCAAAAACGGCAGATGTTCAAAATAATATAGTCGCTATTGACGGTTTGGGCAGCGATGTGTTTAATGGCAACAGCAAACGCGACCTGCGAGCAATGCAATATCTTGACGGTATGGAACGCCGCGCAAAAGAACGCTTGCTTAAATACCATTATTATATGGGCAAAGCATACGAATATCGTCTGTTGCAGCCTTATACAGCAGAATTGAATTTGTCGAATATCTTTCAACGCTTTGCCACTATTGCCGAAGCAAACCCCAATCAACCTGTTTTGAATGCAGAGGATTTTCAAAATTTAAAAGCGGTTTATGAAGAACAACTATCAACTGTAACGTCCAATATTTTGGATATATACAACAATAATCGCCCCGAATTGTCAGTGCCTGTGCGATTTTCGCTTACGCAGGAAGATTTAGACGCATTAAACAACGATATTGATATAAATCTGAATGTCTATGAGCGCGGAATGATACCGCCTTACGAGGAAAATGTGCGTATTGTTAAATTCAAAGTGCATAATATAGCAGTGCATTTGGAAGGCAATTCAAGCAGTTTTGCATATTTTGATTTGCTGATGGAGCATTCCGGCAGGTCAATGATGCGCGACAAAGGCGAAATTTATTGGTTCGACCATATCAACAATCAAACAGTCAATCCTGTAATTTGGGGAATACGCTACGATGCCAACAATGGAATTGTTAATACCAAAGAGCCAAGTGCAGCAAGTCAATCGCTTTTACGTTCATTGTTACCCGCTTTATCAGACAGCACTATTATGATTTATTCGCGTCCGGGGGCGTGGTCAGATATTCGTATTTCTAAAAATAATATAACCTCAGGCAATACGCGAATGGTTATTGACGATTTGACCTTTGAATTACAATATGACTTTGTACAACGACCAACAAACAACCGCAATCTCGATGTTTATGCCGCAGACGTAGATAACAGTAGCGTTTCACTTTCGCCTTATATCGAAATGTCGAGGGCAGACAAAAGCGGTCGCGATAATGGTAGAGGCACATTGTACCGCACTTATAACCGTGGAACAACAGTAAATCTCGAAGCCCCTGCGGAATATGGTCGCTATCAGTTTGTAAATTGGACAAACCGCTACGGTCAGGTAGTTTCCGCCAATACAACCACCAGCACCAATATGAGTAATGACACTTATTTAATGGCGAACTATAAATATATGGGAGCAGTTTTGAGTATGGCAGATTCGATTACAGTCGGTAAAGATGCTAATTTTGCAAGTGTGCGAGTAGAAAATCGCGGCTCGGAAGAAATGGAATGGTCAGTTGTCAGCAATACGCCTTGGATAAATATTACTTCGGGCAATGCAGGCTTTGATACTGATTTTATTTCGCTGAACATTGCCGAAAATAATACAGGCTCAAAACGCAACGGCAGCATAACCGTTACCGCACCCGAAACGGCGGAATATTCTAAAATATTTAAAATTATTCAACTCAATGAAAATATCAACAGTACAGAAAATGTAAAATCGGAAAACGAAATTGTAATATCGCACACAAACGGCACAGATATTTATAACGTAGCACTAAATTCTACGCAAAATATTACTATTAACGTTTATGCGGTTAGCGGACAATTAGTTTTGATAAATCACTATTACAACACAAATAATTTTGATTTTAATTTATCACATTGCCCCAGCGGTGTTTATATTGTCTCATTATTATTAGATAATCAACAATATTATGTGCAAAAAGTAATACGATAGTAATAATTGTAATAAAAAAACTGCCTTCTACATAAAAATAAAAGGCAGTTTTTTATTTTTTCAAAAGAAATGATTAACTTTGTGCGCTTTTTAATTTATAATTTATTTAACAAACATCATTACACAATTAAAATCTTGGTAAGATTGAAAATGAGGGAATGAGGTTGAAAGAGGTGAAATTTATTGACTACTGAGGTTGTTTTGTAAGAAAAATTAGGTAAAAATGAGGTTTTAACATTGAATAATTTAGATTAAAATAACTAAACTCTAAACTCTAAATATTATGGACAGAAGAGATTTTTTAAAAACATTGGCTGTAACAGGCGTAGCGTTTTCGCTAAAAATGTCAGATGGAATGGGGCTTTTGGCGCAAACTACAAAAAGCGCGGCAGGTAACCAAGCCGTTGATTTAGTGGCAGTTATGGGCGGCGAGCCTGATATTATGTTTCGCCGCGCCATTGCCGAAATGGGCGGAATGGGTAAATTTGTAAAAAGTGGGCAAAAAGTTTGTATCAAACCAAACATCGGTTGGGACAAAACGCCTGAACTTGCTGCAAACACCAACCCAAAACTTGTTGCCGAAATCGTCAAACAATGCCTTGCCGCAGGTGCAAAAGAGGTCGTTGTGTTCGACCACACCTGCGATGAATGGACAAAATGCTACAAAAACAGCGGCATCGAGGCGGCTGCAAAAAAGGCAGGGGCAAAAGTTCTTCCCGGAAACGATGAGGCATATTACAAAAAAGAAATTTCGCTGCCAAAAGGAAAATCGTTGAAAAGTGCAAAAATTCACAGCGCAATTCTTGATTCTGACGTGTGGATTAACGTGCCAATTCTCAAACATCACGGCGGCGCAAATATGTCGATTGCAATGAAAAATCATATGGGAATTGTTTGGAACAGACGTGTTTTTCACGTCAAAAACCTGCAACAGTGCATCGCCGACATCTGCACTCTGGACAAAAAAGCGGTTTTGAACGTCGTTGACGGCTACCGTTTATTGACAAATAACGGACCGCAAGGCAAAAGCGAGGGCGATGTAGTGCTTGCCAAAGCGTTATTCATTTCGCAGGACATTGTGGCGGTTGATACAGCGGCAGTAAAATTCTTCAACAGCAGCCAAAAACACAATATTCCACTTGACCACGTTGGACACATCTCTCTTGGACAGGAACAAAAACTCGGCACAATGAACATTGATAAACTGAATGTTAAGAGAATAAAGTTATAAAAACACCCACGACAAATGTCATTCCCGCGCAGGCGGGAATCCCATTTGTGCAATGAAACAGGGAGATTCCCGCCTGCGCGGGAATGACACCTGTTTTTTTAGTTATTACCAAATTTTAAATAGATAAAAAAAGCACTCAGTATCAGTGTGCTAAAAAAGTTTTTTCAGCCTTTTTCTTTCGCCTACGACCCACGCAATATCGCCTTCCTGAAATACAATATCGGGCGAAGGGCTGAGCGTAAGGTTGCCCTCGTGTTCGATTGCAAGCACCATTCCGCCTGTGGTTTCGCGTATGCCAGAATTGCGTATTGGCTTGTTTATCAGCGTATTGTCTTCGTAAATATAAATTCTTTCTACAATAATATCTTCAATTTCATAGTTTATTGATTGCATTTTATGTTCTGTTTCAAAGATTGGTTTAAATTTCTCTAAAACTTCGTCTGACGCGAATATGCCAACGTGGTCAAAGGGCATCAGTTTATTTTTTGGACCGGGAGCATACAAAACTTCATCGCCGCGCTTGATATAAACGACATTAATCCCAAAATTTTCGCGCCATTGCAGTTCTTTGAGCATACGCCCGATATATTCGGCGTGTTGCGGCACAACTAAATCGGCAAGGTGCAAGTCCCAAGCATCAGACAAATCGGGGTTACGGCGGCGCATACGCTGCTTAATGTTGCTCATTGGTTTTTCTTTTTCGTTTTCGGCAATTTCGCGCCCGTGAAAATTGAGCATAAACCGTTTTTCAAAAACTTTATAAACAATTCTTAATTTTTTATAAAATAATATTAATAAAATGGCGGAAACAGGTATTACCACAAAGATAGCGATTTTTGTTCCAAAACATTTATCTGCCAATATTCCGACAAAAGTCATTCCAAGAACAATGCGCAAAATTTCTACAAAAAGCAGCATTCTTCGTTTGTAATTACCGCTTTTTATCATTTCTGAGCCTGAAATGCTGTTTGGCATTTTGAAAATAAATGCCCACAAAAATGGCGAGCAGAGCAGCAATCCTACAACTATTGTAATTATTTCAGGTAAAATTCCGCCGATTGCTTTTTCGAGCGCGGGCAGCAAAAACGCTCCGCAAAGCATTAATATTGAGAAAATTAAGATTCCGTTTATCAAAATAATGACTGAAACACTTTTTAGCCATTTTTTCGTTTCCGTTTGCGCCTTTGGGTTTTCGGTGCGGGTGGAGTAGTCGTCAATTATTTGCAGCCATTTTTTCGGCAATATTTTTTCTATTAAATTATAAACATTATCGCTGTATTTTATCATATAAGGCGTTGTAAATGTGGTGATTGCACTTGCTCCTACCGCCACAGGAAAGAGGAACTCGCTTATCACGCCCAAACTCATACCGAGCGTTGCCACGATAAAGGCAAATTCGCCGATTTGCGCCATACTCATACCGACTTCTACCGACTGTTTGAGTTTTTGCCCCGACAATACCGCGCCAGCAGCAGTCGCCATAAATTTGCCGAATATCACAATTAGCGTTACCAAAAGCACTATCCAGCCGTATTGAACGATGATTGCGGGGTTTATCATCATTCCGATAGACACGAAAAATATTGCGCCAAAAAGGTCTTTTACAGGTTTGAAAATGTGTTCAATTTTTTCTGCCGAAGTAGTTTCTGCCAAAATCGAACCCATAATAAACGCGCCGAGTTCTGCCGAAAAACCTACCAAAGTCGCCAGCCAAACCATTCCCAAACACAAACCGATTGAAAGCACAAGATAAACCTCATCGTCAAGCAGTTTTTGGGCTTTTTTTAAGAATGTGGGAATAATAAAAATACCCATCAGAAACCATAAAATAAGGAAAAAACCAAGTTTCAGCACTGTTAAACTCATTTCCAAGCCTTCTACCTGCTGCGTTACGGCGATTGTGGAAAGCAGCACCATTAATAAAATCACTACAATATCTTCCACCACCAGCACGCCGAACACGGTTTTGACGTAATGTTTTGATTTTAAACCTAATTCGTCGAATGCGCGAATAATAATTGTGGTTGATGAACTTGCCAGCATTCCGCCGAAAAACATACAGTCCATCGTTTTCCAACCGAGCAGTTTTCCTGTGCCAAATCCCAAGAGAATGATGCACACAATTTCAAAAATCGCCGTAATAGAGGCAGAGCCGCCCACGCGCATAAGTTTTTTGAAACTGAACTCCAATCCGAGCGAAAAAAGCAGAAAAATTACACCGATTTCCGCCCATATTTCTACGCTGCTCTCGTCTGCCACATTAGGCGTAAAACCGAAATATGGACTGACTATAAAGCCCGCCAGAATATAACCCAAAACAAGCGGCTGTTTCAATTTTCTGAAAATCAATGTTACAACGGCAGCCGTTATCAATATCAATGCCAAATCGGAAATAATCGAAGGTAAATGTCCCATATTAGTTTATAGTAAATAGTAAATAGTTAATAGTAATTAGTTTATAGTTTATAGTAATTAGTAAATAGTAATTAGTTTTTTGAATTTTGCGCAAAATTACAAAAAAAAACTAAAAACTAAAAACCATTGAAAAAAGAGGCTGTTATCACAACAGCCTCTTCCCTATGAAAAAATCACGATAATAAATTAAGTATTCTGTGTTTTAGTTAAAAACTGAAAGATAAAAACTAAAAGTTTAAAATACAAACTTCCTTTTTTTTAGTTTTTAGTTCTTAACTATTAGTTTTTAAACAATTCCCTGTTCGAGCATTGCTGTTGCTACTTTCATAAAGCCGGCAACATTTGCACCTTTCACATAATTGATAGTTCCGTCTGCCTGTGTGCCGTATTGAACGCAAGCGTGGTGAATATTCTCCATAATTTGATGGAGTTTGTCATCAACTTCCTGCATTGTCCAACTGATGTGCATTGCGTTTTGCGTCATTTCCAAGCCCGAAGTTGCTACGCCGCCAGCATTAACTGCTTTGCCGGGAGCAAACAAAATTTTTGCATCTTGGAACTCTTTGATTGCCTCAGGCGTGCAGCCCATATTCGAGATTTCGGCAACGCACCACGCACCGTTTTTCAACAGTTGTTTTGCATCTTCGCCGTTGAGTTCGTTTTGGAACGCACAGGGCAGAGCGATGTCGCAAGGAACAATCCACGCTTTTTTGCCTGCTGTAAATCTGCTTTCTGGGAATTTTTCTGCAAAAGGAGATACGATGTCGCGGTTTGATGCGCGCAAATCGAGCATATAATCAATCATTTCAAAGGTCATTCCGTTTGGAATTTCAATCACGCCGTCAGGACCAGAGATAGCCACAACTTTTGCGCCGAGTTGGGTTGCTTTTTGCGCTGCGCCCCAAGCCACATTGCCGAAACCAGACACGCTAACACGCTTGCCTTCAATGCTTTTGCCTGCTTTGTGCAACATATGCTGAACAAAATAAAGTCCGCCGTAACCTGTTGCCTCAGGGCGAATGAGCGAGCCGCCCCAAGTCATACCTTTGCCTGTGAGTACGCCTGTGTGTTCGCGTGCAAGTTTTTTGTACATACCGTAGAGGTAGCCGATTTCGCGACCGCCAACGCCGATGTCGCCTGCGGGAACGTCAGTGTCGGGACCGATAACGCGCCACAGTTCGAGCATAAATGCCTGACAGAAACGCATAATTTCCGCGTCAGATTTGCCTGCTGGGTTGAAATCCGAGCCGCCTTTGCCGCCGCCCATTGGCAACGTTGTCAGAGCATTTTTAAATGTCTGCTCAAAGCCCAAAAATTTGAGAATTGAAAGATTTACAGACGGGTGGAAACGCAAGCCGCCTTTGTAAGGTCCGATTGCGCTGTTGAATTGTACGCGGTAAGCGAGGTTTGTCTGAACTTCGCCGTTGTCGTCAACCCAATTGATGCGGAACGTAAAAATTCTGTCCGGCTCAACAATGCGCTCAACAATTTTTGCGTTTTCAAATTCGGGGTGTTGGTTATAAATTTCTTCGATTGACTCCAAAACCTCGTGAACTGCCTGTAAATACTCTTTTTCACCAGGGTGTTTTGCCTCCAAAGAGGTCATAATTTTTTGTACATTCATAAATTTGTTAGATTTAAGATTTTTTATATAATAATTTAAGATTTCTTGTTGATTTGGTTATATGGTTATTTGTTGATTTGATTATCTGATTATTTGTTGATTTGATTATTTGGTTATTTGTTTATGGTTTTTGGTTAAACAAATAATCAAATAACCAAATCAACTTTTTACGAAAAAATTTCACTGCAATATTAAATATTTTTCTGCAAAAAATAATACGAATTTGTAAATAAAATTTTTCGCCTGCTTTTGAATTTATTTTTTATTATTTTTCGTTAAAAAAACATTTTTTTTATAATAATTAATAAAATAATTAATAAAAAATAGTTGTTAATTTTTATAATATTTGTGAAATGCAAAAAAAATGTCATTTTTTTTATTTTTTCCCGAAAAAATAGAAAATTGTAACCAATAAATGATAAATATTTTTTTGCTTAATAATATCTAATGTGTCAATTTGTGTTATGATAAAAATTTTGTAATTTTGCCGAAAATTTACTTGATACTCAAAAATATGAAAAAGCATATACCGAATTTTATAACAATTTGCAATCTGCTTTGCGGTTGTATGGCAACTGCAAGTGCGTTTCAGGCGGAATACAAACAGGCGTTAATTTTTATTCTTGCGGCTGCGGTGTTCGATTTTTTAGACGGCTTTGCGGCGCGTCTGCTGCACGCTTATTCCGAAATCGGCAAACAACTTGATTCTCTGGCAGATATGATTAGTTTCGGCTTTGCGCCAGCAATGATTGCCTCAACGCTTTTGTGGGAAAATTCACTGTATCCGCATCAACTTTGGGCGTGGGTCGGGCTTGCAATAGCGGCATTTTCGGCTTTGCGGCTCGCAAAATTCAACATTGACGACAGGCAAACCACCTCGTTTATTGGTTTGGCAACGCCCGCAAACGCAATTTTCTTCGCAGGAATGGCAAATTCGTATCACGCGCAAATGGCTGATTTTCCGTATTTTACAATTTTATTAATATTGCTTTCCTGCTTTTTGCTTGTTTGCAACTTACCGATGTTTTCGCTAAAATTCAAGTCATACGGTTGGAAAGGCAACGAATTTCCCTATATTTTACTTATCGGCGCGGTTATCTTGCTGATATTCTTACAGTTAAACGCTTTTGCGTGGATAATTGCGCTATATATATTATTGTCTGTGATAAAAAAATTATTGGAACTGAAAAAATAAATGCAAATACTCGGTTTAATTTTTCTTTTTATCTTTTCGGCAATAATAATTTCGCTGTTTAAAAATAGAGCGGTAAGGATAATTCTCGCTATTTTATTTGGTATTTTTTTTGTAATGCAAATTATGTCGCTTTATCTTGGCGGCTCGTTTATTGATTATCGGTTTTATTTGCATTTCAATCTCAATTCACTTGAAATGGCAGGCGGTTATCATAAACAGATTTTTTGGACAATATTAACATTGATAGTTACGCCGATTACGATGTATTTTTTTGCTTTTTTCACGCAGAGAGCGCAGAGTGTTATTGCGCAAAGAACGCAAAGAAATAAAAACTCTGCGCTCTCTGCGAAAATCTTTGCGTTCTTTGCGAGAACTTTTAAATTTGGAATATTAATTATCTCATTGATAATCATTATCTTACCACAAGAAAGCATTTATCACAAACTCAAAGAAATTGTTGATGTTGCTGGTTATTCAACACATAAAAATAGTGATTTTGAGCAAATTCTGAAAAATTTAGAAGAAAAAAGCGAAGTTCCAAACCAAAAATTCACTCTCAAAGAAGATTTAAACGCCGAATTTGGCGGTAAAAATATCATTATTCTGTCGCTTGAAAGTTTTGAAAAAGCCTTTATTCACGATGCAAATGCAGATTTAGCACCGAACTTGCGCCGTTTAAAAAACGAATGGAATTTTTACGAAATGCAGCCGCAAGATAGAAGTCACTGGACAGCAGGTTCACTTTATACGGTTTTTACGGGCTTGCCTTGTATTTTTGCTGGACATAGCAATGATTTTTTTGCAGGTGCAAATCAAAGTAAAATAATTTCATTGGGCGATGTTCTAAATGCCTGTAATTATGACACTTACCATTTATCAAATAATGCAGAATTTTCAGGTACAAAAGACATTTTAAAAACGTTTGGAATAAAGCATATTTTGGATAAAAATTTTGGCAACAAAAATCTTAGGCAAATGGCTATGGGCGGTGCTTACGATAAAGATATTTTTGCAAAGGCAAAGGAAATTATTTTGAGGGAAAACGCTGATAATAAACCGTTTATGCTTTGGCTTTCTACTACTCAACTGCACAATCCTGACGGAGTTGTTGATGATGAAGTTACAAAAATTACGGGGCAAAAATCTACACAACTCGAAACCGTAGCCTTTGCAACTGACTACTTAATCAATGATTTTTTACTGTTTTTGCAACAAAACGATTTTTTTGAAAAATACGGTAGTTTATATTTTTCCTGACCATCTTTTTATGGGACACAAAGAAATTTTTGACAAAACTTCCGAACAGCGCAAACTGTGGTTTATGACAAATGCGCAAAAAGATGATTTACAGATAGATACAAATAATTTTTATCAGATAGATTTATTGAAAAATATTCTTTCGGGCGCAAAAATCAACAATAATGCAAAATTTTTGTCAGATATTATTTCTGAAAATAAAAATGATTTTATTGTAAAAAATCAGCAGGAAATTTTGGCTTTGAATATGACTTCGTTTGTTAGAGAAAATATTATAAGTGAGAATTTTACTCTTGATTTTAACAAAGATTACCTGATTTGTTATGTCAATAACGAGATGTTTTTTGTTAAACAAAATCAATTAATTGACAATAAATATATAGTGTTATCTTTGGACAAATCACAGAAAATTTTAAAATATGAAGTGTTTGATAATGAAGACCTTGCTAATGATAATTACGGCTATTCAACTATCAAGATTTTTGTGAAAAATAAAAAAATTAATCTTGAATGGATTAGAAATAGCAGCATAGTTTATAAAGAAAACAGTGTGTCAAACATTGCTTTAAACGGCAAACAAATATCAGATATTTCCCTAAAAATCAAAGATTTAATTGATGAAATTAATTGTTCCAAAGGAATTGTTGAAAATTTTATCAATATTAAAACAGAATACTTGCCTGATTATCTGAATGAAATTTTAAAAGATAACTCAAAAATTCTATTGATTGCTTGCGATGATGAAGGGAGTGTGCATTTTGATAAAATTTTTGTTGGTTTGAAAAAATTTGGTTTGAAAAAAAATCTTGCAAATAAGTTCCGATATGCCTATTTATCAGCATTTTCAAACAATACAATCTTTTTTGAAAAAATTGAAAAAGAAATAGAGTTGTATAAGTTCTTTAAAATTAACAATAACGAAGTTTTGATGGTTTCCAATGGAATGAATAATAAAAATCACGATGTTATATCACATATTATCATTAATGGCTACGATTATTCTTTGCACCAAAGAGGTTTGAATATTGCAATTTTTGACAAAAATACAAATCAAGTTGTTGATGCTTTCAATGTTGATGCTTGCGGCGATGAAACTTTGAAAATTAACAGATAAAAAAAATCAAAATTCGATTTTAAATAATTTTTTGCATTTTTTTTGTAACTTTGCACCTCAAAAATATTTTAAACTCTAAATGGAAAATTATCCCTCTATTTTGCTTGAAAATGTGGTGAAAGAATTGTCGAAACTGCCAGGAGTAGGTAAAAAAACGGCGGTGAGATTTGCGCTGCATTTGCTTAAAAATGAGGAAGTTGAGGCGGAAAATCTGGGAAATGCAATACTGAAATTTCGTTCCGAAGTGTCGTATTGCAATGTTTGCAAAAATATTTGTGACGGCGAAGTTTGCGAAATTTGCAACAGTCCCAAGCGCGACAGTTCGATAATTTGCGTTGTGGAAAACGTTGCTGACGTAATGGCGGTGGAAAATACAGGGCAGTTCGGCGGACTTTACCACGTTCTCGGCGGCGTGATTTCGCCAATGAACGGCATTGGACTGAACGATTTGGAGATTACATCGTTGATACAACGAGTTCAGAATGGTGGGGTGAAAGAAATTATTCTCGCGCTTTCGCCAGATATGGAGGGCGACACAACGGCGTTGTACATCTACCGAAAACTCGCGCCGTTCGACATCGAAGTTTCCACTATCGCGCGCGGAATTTCTGTCGGCGACACACTCGAATACGCCGATGAAATCACGCTTGGAAGAAGTATTGTTAATAGAATTAAATATACGGCTTGAATATTTTGGTTATTTGTTGATTTGGTTATGCGGTTATTTGTTGATAATATTTTCAACCTTAATCAAAAATCAGCAAGCAAATCATCAAATCATCAAATAAACAAATAACCAAATCATCAAATCATCAAATAACCAAATCATCAAATCAACAAATAACCAAATCATCAAATAATCAAATAATCAAATCACCAAATCAACAAATAACCAAATCATCAAATAACCAAATCAACAATAACCAAATAATCAAATAACCAAATAATCAAATAACCAAATAATCAAATAACCAAATAATCAAATCACCAAATCAACAACAATTATGAAAGATTTAAACAAAAAACTCACAATTAATTATTACGCTGTTTATTTTGCAGCGGTTATTTTGGCGGTTTTGGGTTATTTTCTTAAAGAAAATAATCTGATTATTGAAAATGCAAAAATAATTGAAATTATAAGGTATGTTTTTATACTTTATATTTTGATTTCAATACCGCTAACGTTGAAATTTTTTTCTGTTCAGGTGAAAAAAATTGCAAAAATTGAGAATGAAACGCTGAAAATTGCAAAATATCTGCAAGTTTCGATTATTCGTATCTGGCTGATTGCCACTAACTTACTGCTCGGAATTTTGTTTGTTTATGTCTTGTATCAGCCTGATAACCGCTTTGATATGCTCTATTTTGCTGCAATCGGCGCGGTAGCACTGTTTTTTTGCCGACCAACAAAACAAAAAACCGAAACAGACTTAAAATAATGATTAATGATGAATGGTTAATGATGAATAATAAGAATTACGGGTTGAAAATATATTGAAAAAATAAAAACCTGATTTACACCTGATTTTTAAAACAAAACAACCTGAGTAACAGAAAAATAACACACACACACAACAACCTGATTACCTGATTAAACAAGGTAAAAAAATCAGGTAAAAATCAGGGTTAAATACCAAATTGAACAATTTTAACCCATAATTTAAAATTTACAATTAAAAATTAAATAACAATGGTTATTGCAGTAGATTTTGACGGAACGATTGTGGAAGAGGCTTATCCTGCCATTGGAAAGCCGATTCCGTTTGCGATTGATGTGCTGAAAAAACTTCAAAACGAAGAGCATCATCAACTCGTACTTTGGACTGTGCGCGAGGGCAGATTGCTCAACGATGCCGTTGAATATTGCCGTCAGCGCGGCGTGGAATTTTACGCGGTGAACAAACTTTACCCTGACGATGTTGATACGCTTGCGCCGCGAAAACTCGCCGTTGATATTTTCATTGACGACAGAAATGTTGGCGGCTTGCCAGATTGGGGCTTGATTTATCAGATGATAACAAAAAAACAGAATTGGGACAAAGTTTTAATTCAACAAAACGAACTGCCCAAAGAGAAAAAAGGACTTTTTCAAAAATTATTTGCATAAAAACAACAAGCACGCAGATAACGCGGATTGTACGGATTTACGCAGATTTTAATAAAATTTAAAATATGTTACAAAGAAAACAAACAATTTATTTGCTGATAATCACTGTTTTAGGTGGTTTGGCGTGTTATTCTTACAAACTTATTGATTTTTCAACAGGTTTAATTGGCAGAGGCGGACTTGCTTTAAGTGAATGGAATAATGATTGTATAGTATTATTTTCAGTAGAAAATATAATATTTAATTTTACATCATCGCTTATTCCCATTTTCGCATTTATTGCAATTTGGCTTTTTAAGAAAAGAAAAATACAGATAAAATTTGTTTGGGTTGTGTTTTTTTTAATAATAATCAATTATATTTCAATAATTTGGTTATTGTTTGCGGTTGGAATA
Source organism: Prevotellaceae bacterium (assembly GCA_031260925.1). Taxonomy (GTDB): domain Bacteria; phylum Bacteroidota; class Bacteroidia; order Bacteroidales; family Paludibacteraceae; genus F0058. The sequence goes on from JAISKN010000184.1 coordinate 17,010, forward strand.
GATTTTCACACAATAAAAATATACATTCCATTAATTTTTAATTTAATTAATCTGATTTTCTGCATTTTAGCAATAAAAGCAATCAAAAAAGACGAAGATTTGGTGCGCTCGTTGGACAGAATTAGATGAATTACTGTCATTGCGGGCTTGACCCGCAATCGCTTGAAAATTAAGCGATTCCTGCTTTCGCAGGAATGACACAAG
>JAISKN010000209.1 GCA_031260925.1 Prevotellaceae bacterium
CAATCGATTGCGGGTCAAGCCCGCAATGACACGATATGTTCTTTTTATCTCGCATATTGAAAAGTTTAATTTTTAGACAGCCTCTAAAAAAACTTGTTAATTTGAAAAACAGTAATGCCCCAGTTAATCTTTAATCTTTAATCTTTAATCATTAATCTTTAATTTTTTCGTATCTGAACGACAGCCAGACATCAATTACGGCTGCAAGGAAAAGCGGGACAATCCAAGAGTTCATTGTTTCAAAAAGCATATAGCCTGCACCGATAAAAAGAATTGCAACGAAAAATTGCTGATTATTCAGCCTGCGAATGCGTTTGTTGTCGGAACGTGGAAGCAGGAAAAATCGAAATACAATATTCAGAGTTGCGCCAGCACAAAAAACGTAAAAAGCAATTTCTGGCTGCTCAGGAGCAAGATTGAAAATGAAAATAACTGCGCTTGCAATTATTAAAAAGTAGCCGAAAAAAAACGGCAAGGAATATTTTTTGTTAGCCATTTATTTATGTTTTTTTATCCACAGATTAAACAGATTATCACAATTTTTTTTTCTGTGATAATCTGTGTAATCTGTGGACAAAATTAATTGAATTTATCTGTATCGAATTGAACGTCCAACTCTCAAAACTGTATTTTTGCTTATGCGGTTGAGTTTGCAAAGTTGCGCAACGTTTGTACCGTAACGGCGTGCAATAGATGATAAAGTTTCGCCGTTGCGTATGCGGTGATAGGCTGCTGCTTTAAGTTTTTCGAGTTCAGATTTATGATTGAATGTCTCTTTTTTAGTTAAATTGTAATCGTTGTACAAGCACACCCGATTTGCATAATCTATTAATTTTGTGCTATTAAAAGCGTTGCCTTTGTAGCGGAGTTCGAGGTGCAAATGTGGTCCTGATGAACGTCCTGTGCTGCCTCCAAGCCCTATCACCTGCCCTGCTTTTACTTCCTGATTAATATCTACAAGTTTTTTTGAAAGGTGTCCATAAACAGATTCCAGCCCGTTCGGGTGGCGAATTACAATGTAATTTCCATAGCCGCGCCCCTCGTAATCTGCAATTCTCACAATGCCGTCAAACACTGCAACCACAGTGTCGCCTGTACTCAGCCCAATGTCAGTGCCGTAATGAAAACGGCTGCGGCGCGCCCCAAACGGCGATGTAATATGCGAAGTATGCAACGGAAACACAAAACCTGAACAACTAATTATTGTATCATTCAAACTGTCAATTTTTATGCGGTAAGGGTTGAGCCGTTCAGATGTCCAATATTCAAGGCTGTTTGCAGCATCTTCTCCTTCGTCATCTTCTTCTTCGTTTTTATTTTCGTCAAATTCATCAACGTAGAGGTCGTTAGGAACGACAGGCGGAGGCGTAGTTTTAACATTTTTTTCGGTAGTGGAATTTCCTGTATTTGCAGTGTTTGCTGTTGCAGATATATTATTTTCCGCAAAAAATGTGGTATCTTTTGCATTATTTTGACTGTTTTTTTGTTGTGCCGTTAAAACATTGGCAGTTATTGCTATTATAAAAATTGTAACAAAAATTTTTTTCATACTGTTTTGATATTGTTTTTTGGTTAAAATATTAATTTAATTCGTCATTATTGTTTATAAATGAAATATTAACTTTTTGATAATCAAAGATTTCCGAGTCAATAAAAAATCGTTTGATTTCGATTTGCGCATTTTCAACAGAGTCCGATGCGTGAATGATATTTTCTTGATTTGACATCGAAAAATCGCCGCGAATAGTGCCTGCATCTGCGTTTCTGCCGTTTGTAACGCCCACCATTGCGCGCACTACCGCCACCGCTTCCACGCCTTCCACGCACAAAATAATCACAGGCGATGCCGTCATTGATTGCTTTATTCGTGGAAAAAACGGTTTGTCAGCCAAATGAGCATAGTGTTCATCGAGAATTTTGTCTGTGAGGGTTGCCATTTTTAAGCCTGCAATGCGCAGTCCTTTTCGTTCAAACCGCGTAATCACTTCGCCCACAATTTCCCTTTGAACGCCGCTCGGTTTGATAATAATTAGAGTTTTTTCCAACATAAAAATATGATTTAATATTTAAAAATTCAAAGATTTAATAATGCGATTTTTCAAAATCGTGCAAAATTAACAGAAAAATATTAAAAAAAAAAATAAAAATTGAATTTTAGCGTTTTTTTAACATTCTATAAAAGAAATTGTTGTAAATTCTGCTAAATATTTTATTACCTTTGCATTTTTCAAAAAGTTTATGATAAAACTCAAAAATATTCACAAAACTTACTACTCTGGCGCACCGCTGCACGTTCTCAAAGGTATTGATTTGTCGATTGAAAAAGGCGAATTTGTTTCCATTATGGGCGCATCGGGCAGCGGAAAATCTACTTTGCTCAATATTTTGGGCTTGCTTGACAATTACGATGACGGCGAATATTGGCTCGACAACCGCCTTGTCGGCAAAATGTCGGAAACGCAGGCAGCGCATCTCAGAAACCGATATATTGGGTTTGTGTTTCAGTCGTTCAATCTGATTGGCTTTAAAACTGCGCTTGAAAATGTGGCTTTGCCGCTATATTACAGAGGAATTAAACGCAAAGAGCGCAACAAAATTGCAATGGAATTGCTCGATAAAATGGGCTTGAAAGATTGGGCAAACCATTTGCCGAACGAACTTTCGGGCGGACAAAAACAGCGCGTAGCCATTGCCCGCGCCCTGATTTCAAAGCCCGCCGTAGTGCTTGCAGACGAGCCGACAGGCGCGCTCGACAGCCAAACCTCGCAGGAAGTTATCGACATTCTCAAACAAATCAACCGCGAGGAACACCTTACAATAATTATTGTTACTCACGCAACCGAAGTTGCAGAGCAAACAAATAGAATTATTCGCATAAAAGACGGAAAAATTGAAATGTAATTTTGTTGTTTAGAAAAAATATTGTACTTTTGCACTATACAAAATCGCAGATGAAAATCATACAAAATCGAATGCGAAAATCTTACGAAATCGCAGTTGAGTTTGTAACTAATTAAATATAAGCGAATTATACTAACCGTAACACGTTTCTAAAACGTGTTACCTTTTTTTGTAAAACATAAAATTTTTGCGTGAAATTTTTGTACTTTTGCAAACTAAACTCTACACTCTAATATCTAATAACTCTTAAAAAACAATGGACTTTTGGCGCGAAATATATTTATCAATTAAAGCAAATAAATTGCGAACGTTTTTGACGGGTTTTGCGATTGTTTGGGGAATTTTTATGCTTATTGTGCTGCTTGGCGCGGGCAACGGCTTGAAAAACGGTATGCTCGAAAACTTCAAATATATGTCGAAAAACACAATTTCGCTTTATCCATCGACCACCACAATTGCGTACAACGGATTGCAAGCAGGGCGCGAAATTTATTTTTTGCCCGAAGATATTGAGTTTTTGCGTAAAAATATACCCAATGCGTCTGATTTTTCGCCAGTTTTCAACCTTTGGGGCGCAACAGTAACGGCAGGCAAAGAAAACGCATCGGTAAATATCAACGGAATTTTGCCCGAATATAAAAACCTGCGCACGCTCACCGCGCAAAAAGGCAGATTGATTAACCAGATTGATATTGAGCAGAATAGAAAAGTGGCTGTTATTCATCAAAAAACGGCTGATTTGCTTTTTCCAAACACAGAGCCGATTGGAAAAATGATTTTGCTGCAAGATATTTCGTTTCAAGTTGTCGGCATCTACAACAGCGAGGGCGGGTTTTTCCGCAATCCGCCTGTGTATATTCCGTTTTCGACATCGCAAATAATTTTCAATCCGTCTAAAAAAATTACCGATGTTTCGTTTTCCGTTACTGGCATTGAAACAGAGGAAGAGAGCAGAATTTACACCGAAAATCTGCGGCAAATGCTCTCTGCGCGAATGCAGTTTTCGCCCGCCGACAAACAGGCGGTATGGATTTCAGACAGAATTTCGGAATACAAACAGATACAGAAATTTCACCGATTTATCTCGCTTTTTGTGTGGATAATCGGCATTTCAACGCTTTTTGCGGGCATTATCGGCGTGAGCAACATAATGGTGATTTCGGTGCGGGAACGCACGCACGAGTTCGGCATACGCAAATCGCTTGGCGCAACGCCGAGTTCGATTTTGCGGTTGGTGATTTTTGAGGCACTGACTATAACGCTGGTTTTCGGCTATTTAGGTATGATTTTGGGGATTTTGGTAACCGAAGGCATTGCAAAATTGCTTGAAAAAATCGCCGAAAATTCGGAACAGATGATTACCATTTTCACCAATCCGACAGTGGATTTAAGCATTGTACTCGGCGCATTTGCGCTGTTGATTGCCTGCGGAATAATCGCGGGCTACATTCCCGCCCGCAAAGCAGTGAAAATCAAACCAATAGAGGCGTTGGCAAGTAAAAATTAATTGTTTTATTAACAATATTTGCAAAATTTAAAAAATAATTTTATACCTTTGTACTTTCAAAAAAAACTTGCAAATAACAAGAAAAATTATTAACTTTGCAATATGAATAAAGACGAAAAAACGATAGAACTTGATTTTGAGGTAGATTGTTTGACAAATTCTATCAGAAATATTGTTTCGGGCGATAGTTTTGATACAGATATAATGCATTTGACAAAAGCCGATTTGAAAAATATCGGCAAGAAAAACAAATGGAAATTTAATTAGAAAAACGAATTTGACGACAACGCAAAAGAAGTTTATAAACTTACTATTGTTAATAACCCGACTGTTATTCAGGGACTTATAAGTTTGTCAATCGAAGCAGACCATATTTTTATGAATTTGTTGGAAAGCGCGCCGTTTAATCTTGGCAAAAGCAAAATCTATGAAGGAGTTGCTGGAAATTTAGTTGCTTATGCCTGCAAAAAATCGTTTCAAATGGATTTTGGCGGTTATGTTGCTTTTATTGCAAAAACAAAATTAATAGAACATTACCAAAATACTTTGGGCGCATATCTTATCGGCTCTCAAAGAATGGCAATAGATAAAAATTCTGCAAATATTTTAGTAGAAAAATACTTTAAAAATTAGAATTATGGGATATATTAAAGAACCATACGGCGTTGATTTTTTTATCAAAAGCCGTCCTCTTACTGACAAAGACAGAAGAGCAATCAGTGAATTTATTAGGACAGACAAAGCAAAATACAGCACGAATAATGTTCGCGCAAAATATGCTTTTGCCTAAATATTTTGTAGTTTTGTACTTTCAAAAAAACTTGCAAATATAAGCAAATGAAAATCAGATTATTATCAATATTATTAATTTTAGTGTCTTGTGGAAATCAAAGTAACAACAATTCCACAGATAAAACAAACAATAACATTACAGAAACATCAAATATTGGTAATTTGTTTTTGGGTGTTATAGATAATGATACTTTGCTTGTTAAGGCGATACCTGTAATTGATGACGGCGACACTTTGTATGAAAGTCCTGCAATTTACAAAGGTAGAAATGTATTGTATCAAGATACAAGCAACAATTTATTTATCATAAACGAAACAAAATGTTTTATGAAAAAGGTAAATTCTACCAATTATATTTTTCTAAATATGTTTGATGCTCCTTTTGAAAACAAGTGGCATATTGTTGAAATCAGCAACAATCACGTCAAAGTTTATAAAAATATATTGCAAAATATTTTTAAAGATATAAACAAAGACGGCTTTTGTGAAGTTGGCGGCAGGTATGCGACTGACGCAATTTGTCTTGATTGTGACAGTGCTTTTTATTCGCCGTATCTCATATATTCATTAAAAAACGAATTGGTTTTTGATAGTGTATTGTCAATTAAATTAACAGAGGAAACATACGGATTTTTTTTAGGTTTTGATGTGGTTGATACAATACTTGTACAACAAAATAATTTTTAATAAAAAATTAAACAAGCCCCGCAAAACTCTAAAAACTTTTGCGGGGCTTGTTTCGTTGCAAGTCCGCACTTTTGGCTGAAAGTCAAAAAATAATTTAGCCCAATCGCAAAGCGCAGCGGCGCGTTGGGTATTAAATGGAACGGCGTAAAAAATTATGTTGCACTTTCAGTGCGCAAATGGTGGGGGGAATTCATTACCCAATGCGTTGCATTGGGCTGAAATATATTTGGCTTTCAGCCAAAAAAACTGCAAAACCCTAAAACCTTGTTTTATTTCAGAAAAAAAATTGTACTTTTGCAAACCAAACTCTAATATTTTATAACTAAAAAAAATGGATTTTTGGCATAATGTTTTTTCAACGATTTCGAGAAATAAGTGGAGAAGTTTCTTCACTGCTTTTGGCGTGTTTTGGGGAATAATGATGCTTGTGGTGCTGGTCGGTTTCGGCAGCGTAATACAAAAAATGTTTATGGAGGAGGTCGGACAAATCGCTATAAATTCCTGTTTTTTCTTTCCTGCGCCAACAAACGAGGCATACAAAGGTTTCAACAAAGGTAGAAATTGGAATTTGTCAATATCTGATTTACAGGCGGTTAAGCAAAATTACAAAAAACTGAAATATGTCAGCGGAGTTGTTTTCGCAGGCGGTCAAACCAACAACACTGTCAGAAACGACAAGCAGGGAACGTACAGCGTTATGGGTTTTTCGCCCGAATACAACAAAATTGACCCGTCAAAAATTTTGCAGGGGCGTTACATCAACGAAATTGATATGAGGGAACAGCGCAAAGTTTGCGTTATCGGCGAAAAAATCCTCAACGATTTGTTTTTGCCTGCCGAAAACCCTATCGGCTCGCTCATTCGCATCAACGGCGTGTATTACATAGTTGTAGGCGTGATGCAGCCCTATTCGCAAGCCATAAATATTTTCGGCGACAGCAACGAAATGATTGTGCTGCCGTTTTCTACGCTGCAACTTACAATGAATATGGGCAAAGACATTCACTGCATTGCAATAACGGCAAGCAACAGCGAAAATATCGAAATCTACGAAAAATCAATAAAAACGCTGCTCAAAGAGCGCAACACCATTTCGCCGACCGACACAGGCGGAGTTGAGTCGTTCAGTTTGCAAATGTTTATAAAACCGTTTATGATGCTGCTTTTGGGCGTAAATATTCTTGTGTGGTTTGTCGGTTTGGGAACGCTTTTTGCAGGCATCATCGGCATTAGCAACATTATGCTGATAACTGTCCGCGAACGCACGCAGGAAATCGGCGTTCTGCGGGCATTGGGTGCAACTCCCGCCAAAATCATAACGCAAATTATGTGCGAAAGCGTTGTCCTCACAATAATTGCGGGCATAATTGGAATAATGTGCGGCGTTGGCATTTTGTCGGTTATCGGCAACATTATACAAATGGAAAATTTCCAAATATCGTTTTCTATTGCAATATTGTCGTTGGGCATTTTGGTTTTCGGCGGCTTGCTTGCAGGACTTTTGCCGTCAAGCAGAGCATTGAAAATCAAGGCAATAGACGCATTGAGAGATGAATAATTTTGAGTAGAAAAATATTGTTTATTAAAAATAAAATTGTAATTTTGCAAATAAAATATTTTATGAAAACAGATAACAAACATAATTTTTTAGTTAAATTAGAAAATAATAATTTGATTTTTAACGATTTAACTACTGCTTTGATTGTGAGTGAAAATAAAGAACTTGCAACCAAAGATTGCTTGAATAAAATTTGGAAGTTTGAAAAAGCAGATGATATGTATCTGTTAATCAATTCATTTGTAGATGAATTGTCAAAAATAATTGTTTGCCAAAAAGGTGTTTTAGATGGTTTTGAATGGTCAATAAACGAAGTGCTTGACAATGTTTTGCAACATTCGGGAAAAAGTTTCGGCTATGTTTTTGGGCAAGTCAATAAGCGTAAAAAATATTTCAATTTTTGTGTATTTGATACAGGACAAGGTATTTATAATTCGTTGTTAAATTCTGTTCATAAACCCAAAAATGCAGCAGAAGCACTTCAAATATCTGTAAAAGAGGGCATTACGCGTGACAGAAAAATAGGACAGGGCAATGGACTTTGGGGATTGCACCAAATTGTCAGCGAGAATACAGGAAAATTAAAAATCATTTCAAATTCGGTTGTTTATGATTTAAAAAATAATAAAGCAGAAACATATCAACTTGCAGAGCCATTTGAAAGTGGTTGCGTTGTTGATTTTGAATTAGATTATAGCAAAGAAATTTCAATATCTAAGGCATTGGGCGGCTACGAACCTGTAAATCTGAAAATGGAATCGCTCGAAGATGATTTAGGCAATATTATTATTGACCTAAAAACCAAAGAATCAGGTGTTGGAACACGACAATCGGGCGCAAAAATTCGTAATGAACTGATAAATGTTTATATTCAAACAGGCAAGGCAATCACGCTGAATTTTGATAAAATAAACATTATTTCGTCATCATTTGCAGACGAATTGATAGGAAAACTTGTACAGGAGTACGGTTTTTTCAATTTCAATAATATTTTTAAATTAAGAAATATGACTGAAAATTTACAGTCAATTATACAACGTTCTATTGCCCAAAGAATGATGGATAGTTATCGTAGTTTTGACGATTCGTTTTTTTAATTTTTATTCTATTATTCGATAGAATGATACATCTTTATTAGACCCTCTGCTATCTGTCCACTTTATTGTTATCTTTCCGTCTTTGGGATACTTACTTGATACTGTGATTGTTGCAGGAAAATAATTATACCAATACTTATTGGCATAGTAATCAAAGTAATCAAATGCTACTGCGTAACAACTCCAAGTTAAATCGCCTGTATTTTTTATTTCTATCAAATAAGGCGTTGCATTATCTTTACATACAGCCATTATCTGCCCTATGTCTTCATAATTATACTCAGTAAGTTTGCTCTCATAATAATCCACCACCGTACCTTCCCCGTTGGCAATTCTTATTTCGGAATCACCATACCCCCCAAAAGGAGAACTATTATATAAACCATCTATATCATAGGCAGATATTTCAGGAGGGGCGCACGAGATGCAACCAAATATAGATATTGCAAAAGCAAAACCTGTTAGGATATTTTTTCTAATTTTATTCATAATTATTTTATTTTTAAAAGTTTAACTGAAAACCGATTGCATTCGGTTGAACATTCCATAAAAGCGAAACGTCATTTTTTGCTTTTTGGGGTATGCAATTTTGATTGTAAAGATTTAAAGCATTTTTTCTATATTTAAAACTTATTGCATACATAGTAACTCCTCCTGCCAGCAATGCGCTACCCACAGTAAAACCGAGAATTACATTATAATCTCTAGTATAATACCAATCAAAATAAGTATAAGTATAAGGAGAATAAGAAGCACCACTCACGCCAATAGCAATGAAAGGAATAGAGGCAACTGTCGAAACAATACCAGAAATTTTCAAAGACCTGCCTTTTTTGTATTCTTTATATGCCTCTGTGCAACTGCTCTTAAAAAAACGTTGCATATTAACAGCATTCATACTTATTTCTGTGTCTTGGAAATAATATCGTTTGCCTTTTTTATAAACAGGCATTCCTTTGTAGTCGGCAAAACTGTTATTTTTCGCCTCTTTTTGCAATAAACTTTGAGGTTTAAAAACTTCATTTTGTTGATATTGTGGTTGTGGTTGCTGTGCTGTTGCCTCAAAAGTTTGAATGTCGCCGTTGCCGTACTGAATAGAGGCAATGTCGGAAGTTCTTATTATGTAACTTGCACCATCTTGATTGTTAAATTTTACATATTTAACAACATCAGCGGAAACTTCCAAAATTTTCGCCTCAATCTTTTCGGCTTTTTTGGTAACGATAATATCTGGCTTTCTTCCTGTGTCCTGTGCGTTAATTGCAACTGCCGAAATCAGCAGTATAAGGACAATATTTATTAACTTTTTCATCTGTTTTGTATTTTTTTATTAACTCTAACAGGGTTATTAACCCTGTTAGAGTTAAAAGTTATTGTACTAAAAGTTAAGGTTAAAACCTATTCCAAGTCCGCCCGTTTTTTGAAAACCTAAATTCAGCGATGCAGTTGGTTTATTTTTTCTAACACATTGACTGTTATATTTGTCTAATGTTTTTGAGTTCATTCTGCGCTCTCCCGCAATGCAGAGCGGCATACACAACCCCAATTCCATTGCGCCGCCTACACCCATTAACACTGCACCTGCAATGCCCATACCTTCATCATAAACACTATAACGGTAATAATCGTAGTAGTAACTATAACTGTAAGTAGTTGAATAACCTACACTTACCAAAATACTGCCTGTGATAACCATAGCGCCACCCAAAGAACCCAGTACCACGCCTGCCGTATATTGCCTGCGTCCGCTACGGTAAGTGTTGTAGGCATCGGGGCAATAGTGTTCAAGAAAATTAATAAGTGCCTCTCTGTCTATTGTTTTGTTTGTGCCTTCAAACGTGTAGTCGTACCCTGTTTTTGAAATTGGGTAACCAACGTATGATGCCAACGGCAAATTGTCGGGTAGTTTTTGAGTTTGAGCAGTGCTGCCCGATGAAGTTCCCGTTTGATAATCATACGACTGACTGCTTGATTGAGCAGGTTTGTCGCACGGAAAAACTTCTACCTCGCCATTTTTGTAATTAATTGAGGCAATTTCACACTTTTTGACTGTGTAAGTGGGACCATCTTGATAGTTAAATTTTTTGTACTTAACATCGTCAATCCCAATTTCCAAAATTTTTGCCTCAATTTTTTGGGAGGTTTTGGTAATGATAATATCGGGTTTGCCGTTGTTTTGTGCCACAGCACTAAACCCGAAAAACGCAATTAGCGTTAAAGAGAGTAAAAGTTTTTTGCGCATAATTTATTATTTTTTAATATTATTTTGCAAATTTAGTTAATCTAATATTATAAAAATCAAAGTGTTGCGTTTTTTTTATAAATGCAGGTTTTTTATAAACAAGTGTGTGATTTTAACATATAAGCGTAGTTTCAAATGCTATATTCTTTTATAAATATTCATTAAAATTTTTATGTTTCGGCAAGAAATTTTATAAAATTTATCTTTTATCAGAAGTTGCTGTTTTTTTATGTCTATAAATTCAATTTTATTGATATTTACAAGCATATTTCGGTTAATGCGGATAAAATCGTTGCCAAATTTTTGTTCAATATATTTCAACGGCTCAACACAATGAATATGTTGTCCGTTTTCAAACTCAAATGTTGAAATATATTGCTCAACTTTTACAACAACAAGTTTGTCGATTTCCACAGGCACAATGCCCTTTAAGGTTTTTATACAAAATTTATCCATAAAAAAACG
>JAISKN010000259.1 GCA_031260925.1 Prevotellaceae bacterium
TAAGTTCCCGAGAACTTTTGCCCATTGTAAGTAAATTCGTAGTTTGTGCGGTACGAGCCGACATAAACTTCGCGAGGGTCTGTTTTTTCACAAGAAGTGAAAATAAATGCGGAAATCGCTGTAACTGCAACGAACATCGCATAAATTGATTTTTTGAGTAAATTTTTCATCTGATTTTTATTTTTATTTGTTAAAAAATTCTACTGCAAATTTACGCTCAAAAATAATTCTAACCAAGTGTTTTTCAGCCATTTACACCAAAATGGCTGCCTCTTACACGAAACAGTCGAATTTATACACGGAAGTATTTTTTTAGGGAAAAAATTTGAGTGAAAAATGAATAAAATTTTTGTTTTTCGAGTAAAAAATGACGTTATTTTCAGAGCGGAAACATCATTTTTTGTAATTTTTCATAAAAAATTCTTTTTTTTATGTTGCAGAATGGCGATTAACAGGCGATTTTGCGATTTTACTAAAAAATTTTGCAAATTTGCGTATTTTTAAAATTTTTACTACCTTTGCGCCGTTGTTTTTTGGTAAAAATATGCAAAAAATATTTTTTTGACGTAAAAAAGAGGAGAAATAAAATTATTGAATTAGTCATTTAATTAATATTTATCTCAAATTAAAACAGTTTTTATTTTTAACGCAAAGGCGCAAAGTTTTTTTATTAATTTGATATAATTATTTGATATTTAGCATATTATTTTTTACTACTGATTTTAAATTTTATTTTTAAGAACGCAAAGAAGAAAAACTTAAAAGTTTTTCTTAGCGTCTTTGAGACTTTGCGCCTTTGCGTTAAAAATAAAAATATCTTTTAAAAATCTAATTCGATAAAATTAAATTGCACATCAAACCAGCAAAAAGCAAAAAAATCATAATTTATAATTTTATAATTTTCAAAAAAATGAGCAAATTTCGTTTTAAAGTTGTAAAAGAGGCATCACTCAGAATGCCTGTGGCGGTGGAAAAACCGTCAAAACTTCCATCAGAGATGTTTGAATCTCACGTTTTTACGCGGGAAACTATGCGCGCCTACATTGATAATGACGTGCTAAAAATGCTTTTCGAGGCAATCGACAAAGGCAAACCTATCGGGCGCGACATTGCTTCTGCCGTTGCCAACGGAATGAAAAAATGGGCAATGGAACTCGGCGCAACGCACTACACACACTGGTTTCAGCCGCTCACAGGCACAACCGCCGAAAAGCACGATGCCTTTATCAACAAAGACCCGCACGGCAAAGCGTTGGAAGAATTTACAGGGAAACTGCTTTATCAGCAAGAGCCTGACGCATCGTCTTTCCCTTCGGGCGGCATCAGAAACACATTTGAGGCGCGCGGCTACACCGCTTGGGACCCCTCCTCTGCTCCGTTCGTTCTCGGAGATACGCTTTGCATTCCGACCGTTTTTGTTGCCTACACAGGCGAGGCGTTGGACTACAAAGCACCGCTTTTGCGCTCAGTGTCGGCGATAAACAAGGCGGCAGTTGATGTTTGCAGATATTTTGACAGAAATGTGTCAAAAGTTTATTCGTATCTCGGCTGGGAGCAGGAATATTTTTTGGTTGATGACGCTCTTTACGCTGCCCGCCCCGATTTGATGCTCACAGGCAGAACGCTTATGGGACACTCTTCGGCGAAAAATCAGCAGTTGGAAGACCACTATTTTGGCGCAATTCCAGAGAGAGTGCTGAATTTTATGACCGAACTCGAAATTGAGGCTCTCAAACTCGGCATTCCTGTAAAAACGCGCCACAACGAAGTTGCTCCAAATCAGTTTGAACTTGCGCCAATTTACGAAGAGGTAAATATTGCAAACGACCATAACTTACTGTTAATGAGCATTATGGAAAAAATCGCGCGCAAACATCATTTCCGCGTACTGCTGCACGAAAAACCTTTTGCGGGCGTAAATGGCTCAGGCAAACACAACAACTGGTCAATCGGCACAAACACAGGTGTAAATCTGCTTTCACCCGGAAAAAATGCCGCCTCAAATTTGCAGTTTGTTACATTTTTGGTTAATATTCTTAAAGCCGTGCATACTCACAACGCGCTGCTGAAAGCCTCAATCAGTTCGGCATCGAACGCTCACCGCTTGGGCGCGAACGAGGCTCCGCCAGCGATTGTTTCGGTGTTCCTCGGCACGCAGATTTCTGAAATCCTCGACAAACTCGAAAACGCAGCCACAGACGAGGCAATAGTTATCAACGCAAAAAAAGAGATGAAACTCGGCGTTGGCAACATACCCGAACTGCTTATCGACAACACCGACCGCAACCGCACCTCGCCCTTTGCCTTCACAGGCAACAGGTTTGAGTTCCGCGCTGTCGGCTCGTCTGCAAATTGTGGTGCTGCAATGCTCACGCTCAATGCGGTAGTGGCGGCGCAACTTATGGAATTTAAGGCTGAGGTTGATAAACTAATTGACAAAGGCGAGCCGAAAGAACGCGCTTTATTTACTGTTATCAAAAAATATATTAAAGAGAGCAAAAATATTCGTTTCGACGGCAACGGTTACAGCGATGAATGGAAAGCAGAGGCAGAAAAGCGCGGTTTGGACTGCGAAACATCAGTTCCGAAAATATTTGACGCTTATCTCTGGAAAAATTCTATTAAAATGTTTCAAAATACTGAGGTGCTTTCCGAAACAGAGTTACATTCGCGCAGCGAGGTAAAATGGGATACCTACACAAAGAAAATTCAGATTGAGGCGCGCGTTTTGGGCGATTTGGTGGTAAATCATATTGTGCCTGTGGCAAGCCGTTATCAGTCATTTTTATTAGATAATGTAGTAAAAATGAAAGAGGTTTTTGGTAGCGATTCCGACAAATTTACCGAACAAGACCGCATTATTATTCGCCAGATTGCCGAGCATACATCAACAATTATTGAAAAAGTTGATGAACTTGTAGAGGCGCGCAAAGCGGCAAACGTAATTGAAAGCGAGCGCGAAAAAGCCCTTGCCTACCACGATAACGTTGTGCCGCTGCTTGACGAAATCCGCATTCACGTTGATAAACTCGAACTCGTTATTGACGATGAAATGTGGGCTTTGCCAAAATATAGAGAGTTATTGTTTATCAGATAAAAGATTATAAAAATATTTTTGTAATTTTGCGCCTGATAAAACGGACTTCATTTATTTTTAGAAGTCTATTTGTGTTTTTTATTTAAAAATATAGTATTTGTTCTTGTCACAGAAATTCTCGACAAATTTCTTAGCTCACAAGACAACACTACACATTTTTTGTGTACGTGATTGTTTGTGAGATAAGGCAGTCGAGAGCCTCTGTGTAGAATAATCAGTACACCTTTTTTGTTATAAATTATGAATAAAGAAATTCACACAGGAAATCTGATAAAACAGAAACTCTCTGAAAAAGACCGTTCTATATCTTGGCTTGCAAAAAAAGTTAATAAAAACAGCGGCAATTTTTCCAGAATGCTAACTAAAAAAGACATTAATACAGATTTATTAATATCTATTTCGGTTGCGCTTGAATATAATTTTTTTGAAGTTATATCTCAATACATCAATGAAAGATTAAGCACCGTAAAATTATTAATGTAATACTTTGCGCCTTTGCGTTCAAAAAAATACATTTCTTAACGCAAAGCCGCAAAGAAAAAAGGAATTGGTAAATTAATATAGTTTTTCTGGATTGCTTCATATTTTTCGCTACATTTCATTTCGCTTAAAATATTCGCAATGACGTACTCCCACTGCTTATACGACTTCCGTCATTGCGAGGTCGTCATTGCGAGGTCGTCATTGCGAGGTATTTCCGAAGCAATCCGAAGCAATCCGAAGCAATTCGAAGCAATCCAGAAAAAATTATTATATCTATACAAAATTAACAATGCCTAAAAAAGATAACATTAATTATTTATGCGAATAAGGGGTTAAAATTCTATATTTTGATGTTTTTTTGTGCCGTTAGGCACATTATATTGGTAGAAAAAATGATTTCCCCCCAATTCTTTGTGCCGTTAGGCACTAAATGTTATTTATATTGCGTATTCCGATTTTCATCGGAACAGGCTCTACGGCACGCTGTTGATTATATTCAACATATTTCTACCGATATTTAGTGCCTAACGGCACATTTCAACCCCTAATTCGAAATTATTTTATAAAAACAACGGACTGATGTAAAATTTGCAACAAAATGATGTGAAAATAGCGGCAAAACGATGTGTTATTTATATCGTAAATATTTTTTTATGTAAAAAATTCTTTAAAACTTTGCACAATAAATAATTAATTATTAATTTTGTCCCCGATTGCAAGGTTATGCTACCAATTTTATGAAAAAGATTTTCTTTACAGTAGCCATTATGGCTACACTCAGTTCGCAGTTTGTTGATGCTGCTCGGTATTATGTGGATTTACATACTCCTTTAATCCCCACGCCAGTTTTACCCGCAACAGTAACTACTGTTTGGAATAGTTGGAGTAGTGTTCAACAATTCAATGCGTTTAGTAATGCGCATAGTTGGGCAACTGCAATCCCCGACTTGCAATATGCAATGTATTTTGCAAAAGACGGAGATGAAATATGGGTAAAACGCACACCCGCTAACGCCCCATATACGCCTATGTGTACGCCCAATGCAAACTTTAGGCATAACTATTTTTTAATACAAAAAGATGTTGCCGTTCACGGCGGCTTTAACGGCACAGAAACATCTTTAACTGACAGATGGTTTATTAATCAAACTCATTTGGGAATTGAACAGCACAAAACTGACTACACGCTTTGGATGCAAGGGTCAAAGTCGCTTATAGACGGCTTTTTCATTGATTTTGCCTGTCCTCGCATTGCAGGTATCGTTATGGAAAGTTTCACCACAGATGACAATCAGGTAATAGCCAATACAGTAATAAATGGAAATGTTTTCAAATATTCAGAGGGAAGTATTGGACACGAAAAACTTGGTATTATAAATGTGGGAGGAAATAGAACACGGTTATCAGGTTGTGGCGCTATACTGTATAATGTTGTAATCTCTAATTTTATTTTAAACTCCTGGGCGCCTGGTAGCGCTACTACTACTTCTGAAAACAGTTTGATAAATATAGATGGCGGCAGGTTGAATATTCAAAACGTTACCATAGCAGATAATACTGCCGACCCCAGAAATAATAATCCAGCAGGCATACCTGGGTTAGCGGTTACATTAGGGCTGGGTAGAAGACAGAGAGTAGTAAGCAATCCTGACCTTGCAGAAGCAAATATTGTTAATTCAATTATCTGGTATAGACCTTCTTCTCCAACAGGATATTTACCTGAAGGCGATGCAATAAAATTAGAAACCTTTGGCTACGGAAGAATATTTGTATCTTATTCTGATATTATGCGTAGCGGAGGCAGCGGCAGCAGTTTTTGGACAGGAGGTATTGTAGACTTTGGTTTGAATATGGCTCAAGACCCTGTATTTGAAATTGATGTTAATCCAATGCCTTTCGGACATCCTCTGGCAAAGCATCTTTGGTATAAAATTGACCAAAACAGTCCTGTTATTGACAGGGGAATTAACATCTATCCGGAATGTTCACCGTATTCGTATTCTCGTTTATATGAAAATTTTGACCTGAAAAACGAGATGCGTATTGAAAACGGCATTATTGATATGGGGGCTTTTGAATGGCAACCTCCTATGTATAACCATTATGACCCTGCACCAAGACGTAATCAGGAAGAAAATAATGAAAACAACATTTTTCAACTCTATCCTAATCCTGCAAACTCAATTACAACTTTGCAAATAGATGGGTTAGAATCAGAGGCGACGGTGTTTGTAACAGATATGCAGGGTAAAGTAATAGAAATATTCAAAATGAAAGACAATACTGTTTTTATTAATGTCGCAACATATTCAGAAGGAGTATATTTTGTAAGAGTAATATCTGATAAAATAACTGCAACTAAAAAGTTGATAGTGAAGAAATAATAAGCAGTGTTTTCTAATGTAATATTTTATGGATTAGACATATAATTGATATGCCTTAAACATTGAGTTTCAGTATGTTATAAAATAATACGTTTAAACTGACGATAAAAATAAAATTCTCGTGTCATTGCGGGCTTGACCCGCAATCGCTAAT
>JAISKN010000258.1 GCA_031260925.1 Prevotellaceae bacterium
ATTATTAATCAAAAAATTGTTCGTTAAAAGTTTTTTTATTAAAAAAAATATTTTTAACTTTGCGCATTCTTTTTAATAACATTTTTCTTAAACAATATGAGACGCTCTTCCCTAATATCAAAGAACGCCAATGATTTGCATAACTTGCTGATTATCAATAAGTTATGCGGACTGTGTGTTTTTAATAGATATGCGAGGGGGGGGGTAACTGCCTGATAATCAGCAAGTTACGCCATTTTTTTGCTATAAAAACAGCATATTTCATTTAAAAATGAAGTACGCTGTTTTTGTGTTGTTGTTTTTAGTTTTATGCAATATATTTTATTTATTAACCTAATTTTTTACAAAATGAAAACAAAAAATTTATTTAGTTGGCTGCTTATGGCAGCGATTGCGGTAAGTTTTACCGCGTGCCTTCCAGAATTTCCGAATCCTGACGGCAGTAACCCAGACGGCACTAACCCTGGCGGAAAAGTTGATTACAACTCTCTGAACGGCTCTTGGGTTACAAGTTTGTATGACACTGAACCCACTGAAATCAAATTTAGCGGCGACAAAGCAGTTTTTGTGCGGTTCGGCACTAATTGGGTTTCGCCCGGTTGGAAAGATGTGTATGAGGCAGGGTTTGTTAAAAAAGACGATTTGATATTTAAAAATGTCTATTCGTCAGGCAACAGAACTTACACCTGTTTAGCATTAAAGTATCATTACAATTTTTATGATGAAATCACAAAAGTTGAGTGGTATGACGGCACAATTACGCTTGCCAACGATGGCAAAACATTTGAAGTTGAAGCCAACGGCTCATCAGCAAAATATTATCGTAAAGTTAATTAAACAGTTATTAATCATTTAAAAAACTAAATTAAAATGAAACAATCAAGAAAATTTATTTTGGCAGCAGTTTTTGCTGCTTGTACGCTGAGTTTTTCGGCGTGTCTGCCAACAATTCCAGAGCCTATTGATTCTGGCAATAAATATTGTTGGGAGATGACTTTTCATATGCCAGCATACGGCATAAATCAGGTGGCAGGTTATTTTTACGGCACTGCCGCCGAAATAGAATATTATATCAATAATACTCTTGCTGAAAATGGTGTAGATGGTTATTATACTTATGAAAAGTCTGCAACTTCAAATTGCGGCAACTATTAAACATCAATTTATGCGAATCAGGGGTTGCATTCCTACGGAATGCCCTGAATATGTGATACTTAATTTCTACCGAGCGATTCATTCCTACGGAATGATGTTGCGATTACACAGCAATCCGTTAGGATTGCATCGCTCGGTAGAAAAACACACAAATATAGATTTGCATTCCATAGGAATGCAACCTTAAAAAAACATTTCAACCCGTGATTCGCATAAATTATTAAAAAAATAACATTATGTTAAAAATTTCAAAAACTTTTCTTGTGCTGATAATGATTTGTTTCAGCAGCACACTTTTGGCGCAGGACATTATTACTCTGCGCAACGGCGAAGAAATCAAAGCCGTAGTTCAAAAAGTCGGACAGACAGAAATTGAGTACAAAAAATTCTCAAATCCAACAGGTCCGTCATACACA
Source organism: Prevotellaceae bacterium (assembly GCA_031260925.1). Lineage (GTDB taxonomy): Bacteria > Bacteroidota > Bacteroidia > Bacteroidales > Paludibacteraceae > F0058. Next base: position 1,572 of record JAISKN010000258.1, read on the forward strand.
ATCGCTATCGCCGAAGTATTTATGATTAAGTACAAAAACGGCGAAAAAGACGTTTTTCCGGAAGTTGCCAAGCCGCAACAACCGCAACCACCACAGCAGCCGCAGCAGCCACCACAACCGCAGCCGCAACAGCCGCAAATAGTTCCTTCTATAATGACAGCCGATTATTCAGAATTTCGGGCTTTGATTGACGAGAATGATGACGAAAAAACAAAAAACTGGCTTGCAAAGCAAAATGACGAGGGTATTTACAGAACGTTCAGCACAGGTTATAAACTTGCCAAAATAGGACGCGGCGTTCGTATTCCTGGGTATATTCTGTCAGGACTTGGTATTGTGGTCTTTGGCTGCGGGTATATTGACTACGCGGTAAATCGCAATAACATCTCTTACGATTCAGCAGGTTATACTTATGACGATTTATCAGCCGATGCTACTGCTGTTGCTGTCGGTTGGGGTATTTTCGGCGTTGGGTCGGCTTGTTTGGCAACAGGTATTCCGCTTGGCATTGTCGGCAAGACACTCAAAAGGAAATCAACAAACGCTTTTGAAGATAAATACTTCAAAAAAACAGCGTATCAGCCAACGCTTGACATACTCTACACAGGCAATGGGTTAGGCTTTGCAATCAATTTTTAGAGTAACGCTGATTTTATCTGTCCAATAGCACGCAGATGACGCGGATTAGACGGATTTACGCAGATTTTTACTAACAATAAATTAGATAAAACGCAGGTAATTAAAACATTGATTATCTGCGTTTATCTAATAAATCAGCGTTATCCGCGTGCTAAAAAACTTTTAAGACAGCCTCGTTTGTTGCAAACTGCACCAAAAAATCAAAATCAGGTATCATTCCCGCGCAGGCGGGAATCCCATTTGTACATTGCAATAAGGAGATTCCCGCCTGCGCGGGAATGACACCAGTTATTTATCAAAAATAATTCTTAATTTATAATTAATAATTTATAATTTTTTTATACCTTTGTACAGGTTTTATAAAAAATATAACTACTTATCAATCAGTAAATTAAAAATCTTTAATAATAAATTTAAGTATTGTAAAATGAAAAAAAGTCCATTACAGATTGCGCGGGCGTGGTATATGCCCAAAATGCCCAAAGTGCTGCAAGACAACATTGTAATACGCGAGGGCGAAAAAACTGAATCGGCTGCAGACCAAAGTGAAATCGCGGAACTATTTCCGAACACTTACGGTATGCCGCTGATTTATTTTGATAAATCGGAACAAATGCCAGATTTTCCGCAGGTTAATGTCGGCGTTATCCTTTCGGGCGGACAGGCACCGGGCGGACACAACGTGATTGCAGGCTTGTATGACGGCTTGAAACGCCTCAACTCCGCAAACAAACTTTACGGCTTTATCGGCGGTCCAAGCGGATTAATCGAACACAAAGTTCGACAGTTGAACAAAGAAACCATTGACGAATACCGCAACACAGGCGGTTTCGATATTATCGGCTCTGGCAGAACAAAACTCGAAGAAGAGTGGCAGTTTGAGAAAGGCATTGAAATTTGCAAAATGCTGAATATCAACGCAATAGTAGTTATAGGCGGCGATGACTCAAACACTAACGCCTGCGTTTTGGCAGAATATTACAAGAAGAAAAAATGCGGCATTCAGGTTATCGGCTGCCCAAAAACCATTGACGGCGACCTGAAAAACGAGATAATTGAAACCTCTTTCGGCTTTGACACCGCCTGCAAAGTTTATTCCGAACTTATCGGCAATATTCAGCGCGATGCCAATTCCGCAAAAAAATACTGGCACTTTATTCGCCTTATGGGTCGCTCTGCATCGCATATCGCGCTTGAATGCGCACTGCAAACGCAGCCCAACGTTGCCATTATTTCCGAAGAAGTTGAGGCAAAAGCACTCACGCTCGATGACGTTGTAGAGAGCATTGTCAATGCGATTGTAAAACGCGCAGATGCAGGGTTGAACTTCGGCACAGTGCTAATTCCCGAAGGTTTGATTGAGTTTATTCCTGCGGTAAAAAAACTGATTTCAGAATTGAATGATATGCTGGCTGACAACGAAGAATTTGTTGAACTCGGCACGGAAGACGCTCAACGCGAGTACGTTAAGGGGCGGCTTTCTGAGGAAAGTTGCAAGGTGTTCCGCTCGCTGCCGAAAGGCATCGCTCGCCAACTCACGCTCGACCGCGACCCGCACGGCAACGTTCAGGTGTCGCTTATCGAAACCGAAAAACTGCTTATTGAAATGGCGGCAAAACGCCTTGCGCAACTCAAAGCGGAAAAAATTTACAAGGGAAAATTTGCGACAATCGGACACTTTTTCGGCTACGAAGGACGTTGTGCGATACCGTCAAATTTCGATGCCGACTACTGCTATTCACTCGGCTTTACGGCTGCGCTGCTGATTTCGGCAGGTAAAACGGGCTATATGGCATCGGTGCGCAACCTCACCGCGCCAGCATCTGAATGGGTAGCAGGCGGAGTGCCTATCACAATGCTTTTCAATATGGAAAAACGCAAAGGAAAATTTGTGCCTGTAATTCAAAAAGCATTGGTAAATCTCAACGGCGCGCCGTTTAAATATCTCGAACAGCACCGCGAAGAGTGGGCAAACGACCAACTGAACTACATCTATCCCGGTCCAATTCAATATTTTGGTCCGTCAGAAGTGTGCGACCAGCCAACAAGAACTTTGACGTTGGAAAAAGGGGAGAAGATTGATTAATTGTTTTTGATTATTGGCACGCAGATGACATAGATTAGACGGATTTACGCAGATAATACAAAAATATATTAGATAAAACGCAGATTGCTAACTAATTAACAATCTGCGTTTTATCTGTTAAATCTGTGTTATCTGCGTGCTTTTGGACATTTTTCAAGCATCAGTTTTTAATGTGCCTGTAAAAGTTGCGCCTGGCTCTATCGCAATTAATTTTGTGGCGATTTCGCCTTTGAAATGCGATGATGCTTTCAAAGAAACGAGTTCTGATGCAACGATTTTTCCCTCAATTTTTCCCATAATTTCGGCGTTGGCGCAATTTGCGGAGCCAGTTATTACTCCTGTTGTGCCGAGAATTATTTTGCTTGAACAGGCAACATCGCCTTCGAGTTCGCCGTCAATTCTGATGTCATTTTCGGTAAAAATATTGCCGATAATTTTTGTGCCGACAGAAAGCATATTGTGGCTTGTGCCGTTGTTAATTGGTTCTTTGGTTTTAGACATTTTTGCACTATTTTTTGGTTAATATAAAATCTGTAAAACAAATGTCATCGGCTCTGGAAATGTCATCGGCTCTGGCGGTGCAGGATAGTAGAAGTCTGAATTTGTTAAAAAGATTTCAACTCCGCCAACATAATATTCAAAGTCAATGGTGGTGGTATAAAACACGCCATTTTCTTCGTTATGGCGTACATTTGGCAAAATTATTTGCCTGCCGTTGATGTAAAGATAGCAAAGCACAACGCCGTCAAGAAAAATGTCGTTGGTAATTTCAGGCACGTTAAACGCAGCCGAATAGTAACTTGGGTTGCTGACAGGATAAGGCTGCCACTCTCCTGCTCTGACAGGCAACTCTACAACGTGCCAGACAGAAAGCAAGCCGTCACGACCGTCATAGCCTCTTGGTCCCATTGGACCTTCGCAAGAAATAAAAATCGTTGCGATTAATGTAAAAAAGAGAATTTTCTTCATAGTATAAAATATTTTAATTTGACCGCAAAATTAAAATATTATTTTTTAATAAACAAATTTTATTGAATAATAATTTATTTTTAACAAAAAATTTGTATTTTTGCAGCCCCAATATGTATTGGGATTTTAAAAAAATATTTATGAAAAAACTTTATTTATTGATTTTATCAATTTTTTGCTTTGGTTTTGGCTTAAATGCTCAAAATCAGATTGTTCCGATTGACACCGCAATCAGAAAAGGCGTTTTGCCAAATGGCTTGACCTACTACATTCGGCACAACGAAAAGCCGAAACAGCGCGCCGAGTTTCATATTGCGCAAAATGTGGGCGCAATTCTCGAAAATGACGACCAAAACGGTCTCGCGCATTTCCTCGAACACATCGCTTTCAACGGCTCAGAGCATTTCGCCGACAAGGGAATTATCAACTATTTCGAGAGTATCGGCGTGAATTTCGGCGGAAATATCAACGCCTACACCTCGCTTGACGAAACGGTTTATAACCTATCTGACGTGCCGACCTACCGCGAGGGAATTATCGACAGCGCGCTTTTTGTGCTGTACGATTGGGCGTGCGCTATTACCCTTGCAGACGAGGAAATTGATGCCGAGCGCGGCGTGATACTCGAAGAATGGCGCACCAGTTCCGATGCCAACCGCAGAATGTGGAAAGCATCGAGCGCACAAAAATACGCTGGCTCGCAATACGCCAAACGCGATGTTATCGGCGATACTGCTGTTATTTTACATTTTGATTATCAAGCACTTAAAGATTATTACAAAAAATGGTACGGACCCGATTTGCAGGCAATTCTCGTAGTCGGCGACATTGATGTTGCTCAAATTGAGCAGAAGATTATAGATTTATTCGGCAAAATTCCGCCTCGCGCCAATCGCGGCGAACGCCCGATTTATTATTTGTCTGACAACAAAGAGCCGATTGTTTCTATTGTTACCGACAAAGAGGCGCAAAATTCGCGCATCACGTTGGAAATCAAGCATAAAACACCATCTGACGACTTCAAACTTTCGTATAATGGTTATGTGAATGGTTTGGAAAACAACCTTATTTCAATGATTTTTTCGTATCGTTTAGACGAACTTTCGCAAAACCCAAGTACCTCATTTGTAGGTGCTTATGTTGGCTATGGCGACATTACCAAAAGCAGTGATGCGCTGCAAGCGATTACAATTCCAAAAGAGGGAAAAGAGGCGCAGGCACTCACAGATTTGCTTGCCGAACTTGAAAAAGCCGATAGATTTGGTTTCACAAATTCGGAACTCGAAAGGGCAAAAATTGAGATGTTGAACTCTTTTGAAAAGTCGTTTAACGAGCGGAATAACCGTCAAAATATCTCATTGACGCGCGAATATATCAGAAATTACCTTGAGGCAGAGCCAATTCCGGGCATTGAATGGGAATTTGAAGTTTGCAAAAATGCCCTTGCACAGATTACAAAAGAGAAACTCAACGATTTGCTGAAATCGTACATCACTGACGAAAATCGCATTATCGCCATTCAAGCACCTGAAAAAGAGGCAGTTAAAGTGCCGACAAAAGAGGAAATTTTGGCAACGTTTTCAGATGTAAAAAATCAAAAATTTGATGCGCCAAAAGAGGAAATTATTGCAAAAAATCTTGTAGATAAAGCCCCAAAAGCAGGCAAAATTAAGAAAATTACCAAAAACGAAAATTTTGGAACGACCGAATGGCTTTTGAGCAACGGCGTGAAAGTGGTTATTAAACCGACTGAATTTAAAAAAGATGAAATTGTATTTAACGCTGCAAGTTGGGGAGGCACAAATACGCTTGCACCCAAAGATTTACCTTCTGCCGAAATTGCTGCCGACCTTATTGAATACAGCGGACTGGGCAATTATTCAAACATTGATTTGCAAAAAATTCTGTCAGGAAAAACGCTTTCGGTTAGCCCTATGATTTTTCCTGCAACGGAAATTCTTGACGGAAATTCGTCAGTAAAAGATTTTGAATTTTTGTTGCAATCTATCTATTTATACTTTACATCTGTGCGGGAAGACGAAGATGCTTACAAAACTATGATTGAGCAATATAGAACTGCGCTTGCAAACAGAGAACAGAAGGCAAAAAATATTTTTAATGACTCTGTAAAAATGACCTGGTCTTGCCGCGATGAGCGGAAAATTATTGTTAATCTTGATATGCTTGAAAAAGTAAATCGCCAACGTGCAATGGAAATTTTTAAGGAAAGATTTTCTGCTGCAAATGATTTTGTTTTTACTTTTGTTGGAAATATTAACCCCGAAGATAAAAATACGCAAAAACTTATCAGCACTTGGCTTGGCGGCTTGCCAAAAGGCAAAACTGAACAATATATTAAAATTGACGAGTGCCACCCGAAAGGTTTTGTCCAAAATCATTTTACGCGAAAAATGGAGGTTGAGAACGCTACAAACGTCATTCGTTATTATGCCGATATGCCGTATAATTTTGCCAACAGGTTAAATATGGCAGTATTAGGAAAAATTCTTGATATTCGTTATCTTGAGTCCGTGCGCGAAAAAGAGGGCGGAAGTTATGGTGTTGGCGTTGGCGGTTATGTAGATAATTTGCCTAAAAATGAAGCACTTTTGTATGTTCAATTCGATTGCAATCCCGAAAAGCAGCCGCGACTTTTGGAGATAATTCACGAGGAAATTGCGAAAATCTCCAACGAAGGCGTGCGAACAGATGATTTGCAAAAAGTGAAAGAAAGTATGCTGAAAGATTTTGATGAAAATCTTGAAAAGAATGATTGGTGGAAATTTCATCTTTATAAGTTTTACTTTTCTGGCGATGATTTTGTAACAAATTACCGCGCCGAAGTAGAAAAAATCACGCCCGAAACCGTTGCCCAAACGCTCAAAACATTGCTATCTTCGGGCAATATTACTGAGATTGTTATGATGCCGGAAAAATAAATATTGTCTTTGAACCAAGATTTTTCAAGATTAAAAAGATTGTCAAGATTTTTGCTAAATAATCCTGCTAATCGTGAAAATCTTATTAAAATCGTGGTTCAGACAAAAAAAACGCAGATTATCAAAAAAATAATCTGCGTTTATCTGTTAAATCTGTGTTATCTGTGTGCCAAAAATTTACTGTGCCAAAAGATACTGATTAATCTCTTTTTCGAGCGTTGCTTTGTCGCGGTAGCCGCGCAGCATTAGGGGCTGTTTGCCGACTGGACAAAAAAGCAATGACGGAATGCTTGTAATATTGAACGCCTGTGCAAGTTGCCTTTCTACCTGAGTATCAATTTTATAGATGTAGATTTTTCCCTCAAATTCTTTTGCCAATGCCTCCAAATGCGGCGACAGCATACGGCACGGTCCGCACCACGAGGCGTAAAAGTCAATTAAACAGGGTTTGTCGCCGACATAATTCCAAGTTTGCGACTGCAAATCTTGCACTTTCTGTTGAAAAGTTTCAAGTGTTAAAAACTCAATTTTAACGTTGTCTTGCGCCGAAATTGTCGTTGCAAAACTTGCTGTAAAAATTATTGAAAGGAGAATTTTTTTCATAGTCTTATCTGTTTTTTTCGCTGCAAAATTACTAAAAAAATCGTTATCATAAAATTTTTTTATATAATTTGTGTTTTTAACTATTTTTTCACTGTTTGTTTTCGTAATTTTTTATAATTTTGCAATCTTTAAAATTTCATTATTCAAAAATCCAATATTCAAAGATTTGACCTTTCAATCACACAGGTTTGGAATTTTGAAATCGTAAATCGTAAGAAACAAAAAATAAATAACATATAATACATTACAACACAGAGTTCGCAGAGAAACACAGAGTTACACAGAGAAAAATTTATTTTTTCTTTCTCTGTGAACTAAAAAAAGAGAAGAGAAAATGAAGAAAAATACAAGAACACAGAGTTTTTTCTGCGAAAAATATATAAAAATATCTCTGTGTAACTCTGTGTTTCTCTGCGAACTCTGTGTTATAAAAACAAATTCCGAAGGAATTTAATTGTGATAAGTTGTTTATTTTATATTCCTAAATCAAAAATAGTAAATTAAAAATCGTAAATAAATTTATGGAACTTCCAAGCAAATACGACCCCTCATTGGTTGAGGACAAATGGTACAAATTTTGGCTCGAACACAAACTTTTTCACTCCGAGCCGGACGAACGCGAACCTTACACTATCGTGATTCCGCCGCCGAATGTTACAGGCGTGCTGCATATGGGGCATATGTTGAACAACTCAATTCAGGATATTCTTGTGCGCCGCGCGCGAATGATGGGCAAAAACGCCTGCTGGGTGCCGGGAACTGACCACGCCGCCATTGCCACTGAGGCGAAAGTGGTGGCGAAACTTGCGCAGGAAGGCATCAAAAAGAGCGACCTCACGCGCGAAGAGTTCCTCGAACACGTTTGGGAATGGACGCACAAACACGGCGGAATTATTCTCGACCAACTCAAAAAACTCGGCTGCTCGTGCGATTGGGACAGAACCTGTTTCACAATGGACGAAAAACGCAGCGAAAGCGTGATACAGGTTTTTATTGATTTGTACAATAAAGGGCTGATTTACAAAGGAGTACGAATGGTAAACTGGGACCCGCAGGCAAAAACTGCGCTGTCTGACGAAGAGGTTATTTTCAAAGAACAGCAGGGGAAATTGTATTATTTGCGGTATAAAATTGTTGATAATGCCCCCCCAAGCCCCCCCGAGGGGGGGGATGTTGGCGAAGTGGAACGGAACTACGGTTACCAAACTGCCAACGTTGCTAATTATAGTTTGTTAAAAGAATTTGCTCAAAATATGCGCAAATTTTCTACTGAGGCAGAAAATGCACTTTGGGAAATGTTACGCAGAAAAAGTTTAGATGTTCGTTTTCGCAGACAACACATTATTGGTGATTTTATTGCCGATTTTGTTTGCTTACCCAAAAAATTGATAATTGAAGTAGATGGCGAATATCATAATGAGCCTGAAAACGTAGAATTTGACAGAAAAAGGACAGAAATATTAAACAATCTTGGTTTTAATGTCATAAGATTTACAAATGAAGAAGTTATTTGCAATACTGATAAAGTGCTTGAAACAATCAAAAATGCACTAAATCAAACTTCGGGAAATGTAGAAAATACGACTGCCCTAACATCCCCCCCTTCGGGGGGGCTTGGGGGGGCTACTTCGGAACTTGGGGGGGCTTTTGCCACAGTTGCCACCACGCGCCCCGAAACCATTTTTGGCGATACCGCAATGTGCATTAACCCCAACGACCCGAAAACCGCGTGGTTGAAGGGCAAAAAAGTGATTGTGCCGATTGTTAACCGCGTTATTCCTGTGATTGAAGACGAATATGTGGATA
>JAISKN010000054.1 GCA_031260925.1 Prevotellaceae bacterium
TTGTGTTCGCCGTTGAGTTCGGGTTTGGCGCACATATAAATGTAGTCGTGATGCTGATAATTCAGCACAGCATCAATGCCGTCAATCGTTGCCATTCGTATCGGCGCGGGCGGCAAACCAGCGTAAATGTAGGTGTTGAACGGCGAGTCAATTCGCGTGTAGTCGTTAATGATTTGCGTAACCGAAAAATCGCCGTAAGCATATCGCGCCGTTGGGTCGGCTTGCAGCAACATTCCTTTGCGTAACCTGTTGATATACAAGCCTGAAACGATTGGTTTCTCACTTTTTTTGTTTGTTTCCTCATCAACAATCGAGGCTAAAATCGCAACTTCAACAGGCGTTAAATTAATCTCTTCTGCCTTTTTTCTGCGCTCGTCATTCCAAAAACGGCGATATTCCTTATTCATTCGCTCAAAAAATTGCTCAGCAGAAATTGTCCAATAAACCTCATAAGTGTTTGGAATAAAAAATGCGAGAATATTTTGCGGCGTAAAGTCATATTTTGCCAGAAAATCGCTGTTATTCAAACAGTTAATTAATTCTGCGGAATCAATATTCACCTGCTGCGAGATTTTTCCGCAAAGTTGTTCTTTGAAACGTATGTTGTTGAATTTCAGTTGTACAGGCGTTTGAAGTCCGTTGCAAACGATGTTAAAAAAATCGCGGTTAGTCATACCCGATTTTATGATATAACTTCCGACTTTAATTTTGTCGTCTAAATGGCGAATTTGCGCGTAATTTTCAAAATTTTTGCGGTTTTTGAGAAAGCCTTTTGCAAAAAGCGTATCGGTTAAAGTTACGAAATTGTCGTTTTCGCGTATAAAAATACGGCATTTTTCGTTATTTGGAGTTGTAAAATTATCATTAAAAATAAGATTATACCCAAAAATAAAAACTGTCAAGCCAATTACAAAGATACTTAACAGAGTGATAATCAAAAATTTGAGGTTAAAAATTTTCTTCTTCATTTCTTTAAAAATATTTTTGTAAAGATATAATAATTTTTTTTTCTAAAAAAGTTTCATTAATATTTTTTTAAATCGAAAATTTTTGTACCTTTGCAGCGGTTTTTTTAATTCAGTTTTTCATCAGGTGAGATGGGTGAGTGGCTGAAACCACCAGTTTGCTAAACTGACGTACGGGAAACTGTACCGAGGGTTCGAATCCCTCTCTCACCGCAGAAAAATAGTTTTGTTTCATAGCAGGTAACGCAGATTTTATTGCAAAATCTGCGTTATTCATATAAAATCATTGAAATAATGAATTTACAACTAAAAAAATTTATCGAAAAAAATAATTTTCATCAGTTTGATTTGAAGGCTGTTTTTTTTGATATGGACGGTGTTTTATTCGACTCAATGCCGTTGCACGCAGAGGCTTGGGTGAAAGCGATGAATGATTTTGGCTTTGAATTTTCGCTTTATGACGCTTATATGAACGAGGGGCGTACAGGTGAAAGCACTATTGATGAGATGTTTGTGAAAAAATACGGACACGCAGCCGACCAGCAAACCAAGCAAAAAATCTACGACATAAAGGCAAAATATTTCAACGAATGCCCTGCGCCAAAGCAAATTTCTGACGCATTCGAGTTGCTTAAAATGGTGAAAGCCAAAGGATTGCAGATTTTTGTTGTAACAGGCTCGGCACAAATTTCACTGCTTGACACTTTGGACAAAAATTTCCCGAATATTTTTGAGAAAGATAAAATGGTAACCGCTTTTGATTGCAAAATCGGCAAACCTGACCCAGAGCCGTATCTTTTGGCTTTGCAAAAGGCGGGCGTGGCAAAAAATCAGGCTGTGGTTGTGGAAAACGCGCCGCTTGGAGTACAGAGCGGAGTAGCGGCAGGACTTTTCACAATCGGCATCAACACAGGCATTCTCCGCCCCGAAGAGTTGGAAAAAGAGGGTGCAAATATTATTTACCCAAATATGAAAACGCTGATTGAAAACTTTGACGAAATATTTTTTTAATGAAAATTAGGTGTCATTCCCGCGAAGGCGGGAATCCCATTTCTAAATTGTAATAAGGAGATTCCCGCGAAGGCGGGAATGACAAAATAAATCTATTATGAAACTAATTTTATTGATTGGCACAGGCAGTTTTTTCGGCGGAATTTGCCGTTATTTGATTTCATTAGCAATGCAAGGGAAGGGGCTTTTTCCTTATGGCACGTTGATAGTCAATATTTTAGGCTGCTTTCTTATCGGCTTGGTTTTTAGTTTGGCGGCAAAACTGAATTTTTCCAACGAAACAAAACTTTTCCTCACAACAGGCTTTTTGGGCGGTTTCACTACCTTTTCCGCATTTTCAAACGAAACATTTTTATTGTTGAAAAACGCGCAGTATTTTTCTGCAACGGCGTATGTGCTTTGCTCCGTTTTGATAGGACTTGCAGCAACATTTTTAGGTTATTGGGCAGTGAAAAATATCTGAACAAAGAGGCTTTTAAAAAGTTTTTTAGCACGCAGATAACGCTGATTTAATAGATAAACGCAGATTATTGGTTAAAATAATCTGCGTTTTAGTTTTGTATTTATCTGCGTAAATCCGTCTAATCTGTGTCATCTGCGTGCTAAAAAAATATTCAAAATTCCGAATTAAAATGAAATTTAATGTTTTTAAAGTCATTTTGCGCCATTTGCAGCACATAGCCGCTTTCGGCGAGGAAAACATCTCGGTCGTGAGTGTCTTTTGCCATATACTGAAATTTGCGGCGTTTAAAGTTTTCGAGTTCCTCTGTATTTTCACATTCGAGCCAGCACGCTTTGTAGAGCGAAATCGGCTCCCAGCGGCATTGCGCCTGATATTCGTGTAAAAGACGGTATTCGATAACCTCAAACTGCAACTGCCCAACTGTGCCGATGATTTTTCTGCCGTTATTCTGATGCGTGAAAAGTTGCGCCACGCCTTCGCCCATTAGTTGCTCGATGCCTTTGTTGAGTTGTTTTGACTTCATCGGGTCGGCGTTTTCGATGTATTTAAACATTTCGGGTGAAAAACTCGGCAGCCCTTTGAAATGCAGGTTTTCGCCTGATGTTAGCGTGTCGCCGATTTTGAAATTTCCTGTGTCGGGCAAACCAACAATATCGCCTGCAAACATTTCATCGACCGTCTCTTTTTTCTGCGCCATAAAAGCCGTTGGAGAACTGAATTTGAGTTGTTTTCCCAAACGAATATGCAGATACGGCTCGTTTCTGACAAATTTTCCCGAACAGATTTTTACAAAAGCAATGCAGGAACGGTGATTTGGGTCCATATTTGCGTGAATTTTGAACACAAAACCGCTAAAGCCCTCTTCTGTCGGCTCAATTTTGCGCTCGACAGCCTCCACAGGCAGCGGCGATGGGGCGATTTTCACAAAACAGTCAAGCAACTCCTTTATGCCAAAATTATTTAGCGCAGAGCCGAAAAATACAGGCGCAAGTTCGCCGCGCAAATATTTTGCCACTCCACTGTCATAAGAAAAATCGTCATAAACGCCCTGCACAAGTTCGATGTCGGTGCGCAGTTGTTTCGCCTGATTACCGATGTGGTTTTCAAGTTCGGGCGAATTGATGTCGTTAAAACTTATTGCCTCGCTAATTGTCTGTTTATTAGGCTGATACAGATTGAGATTTTTCTCAAAAATATTATAAACGCCTTTGAAAGTTTGCCCCATTCCAATCGGAAAACTGAGCGGACAAACGCCGATTTGCAACTCTTTTTCGAGTTCGTCAAGCAAATCGAAAGGATTTTTGCCCTCTCTGTCCATTTTATTTAGAAAAATCATCACAGGCGTTTTTCTCATTCGGCAAACCTGCATCAACTTGCGCGTCTGCGCCTCAACGCCTTTGGCGCTATCAACCACGATAATTACGCTATCAACGGCGGTAAGCGTGCGGAAAGTGTCTTCGGCAAAGTCTTGGTGTCCAGGCGTGTCAAGAATATTAATCTTATAGTCCTGATAATCAAAGCCCATAACTGATGTGGCAACGGAAATTCCGCGCTGTTTTTCGATTTCCATCCAATCGGAAGTGGCGGTTTTGCGTATTTTGTTCGACTTCACCGCTCCCGCAACGTGAATTGCGCCGCCAAAAAGCAGCATTTTTTCTGTCAAAGTAGTTTTTCCTGCGTCAGGGTGCGAAATAATTGCGAATGTCCGCCTGCGTTCTATCTCTTGTTCGTACATTATTTATTTAAGATTTCAAATTTCAAATTCCAAATTTCAGATTTCAAATTATGGCTAACACCAATCTGAAATCTGAAATTTTAAATTTGAAATTATTTTGGGTGCAAAATTACAAAAAATAATGTAGAATGGAAAATGAAAAATGCAGCACATTATTTTTGTGCTGCAATTTGATTTGTTTTTTGAAAAAATATTATTAACTTTGCATAAAATTTATAATTACAAAATAATCAGAATATTATGCCTACAGTTTTTACATTTTTTGGATTAAGATTTGCCTTTTTTAGCAATGACCACGAGCCTATACACGTTCACGTTATCAAGGGAAAAGGAAAAATTGTTGAATATGCGAAATATCAGGTAGTTCCAGAAGTTAAACTTTTGGAAAACAATGGCTTAAAGTCAAATGAGTTAAAGTTGGCAGAAATGGTAATTGATGAAAATATTGACGTAATTACTGAAAATTGGAATAGATTTTTTGGAAAACAATCAAAAATATGACAGAAATATCTAAAATATGGGCAGATGACAAGATGATTTTCATTCAAACCGAGAGCGGAAAAGTTTTTGGGGAAAAGTTTGAAGATTACCCAATTTTGCGTGTTGCCTCACCACAACAACGCAAAGCATTTTCCTGCAATAATTTAGGTATTCGTTGGGATAATTTAGACGAAGATTTTAGTTATAGCGGTTTTATGACCGAAGAAAAGGAAATTTTGGTGTAATTTTTTTAAAAAAATTTGTAATGAAAAATGCAGCACATTTATTTTTGTGTTGCATTTTGATTTTTAGAACTTTATTCCCCAATCTCATCAGCCGAAACAAACTCAAACCCATCGCCTTTTGCCTCAATTTTGCCGATTGATGGCGCGGCGATGTGCATTCCTGCAATGCGAATGTGGTTTTCGGCAACAAATTTCAGAATGGCTTGGCGAGTTGTTACTGCCTCTTTGGGGTTGATGTCGTAGGTTACTGCTACTTGCGGAAACGGCATTTGAATTGCCATTGCATGAGTTAAATCGCCCCAAATTAGCAGTTTGTCGCTGTCCGATTCCACTAAAAACGCCGTATGTCCGGGCGTGTGTCCAAAGGCGGCAATTGGCGTGATGCCTGCAAACAGCGCAGTTTTGATATTGCCCAAATCGTTTGGCTCAAAAAGCACAATCTGCTTTTCGTATGCCTTTAACACGTTGAGTGCAAGTGCGTTATCTGTCTTCGCCCAATAATCGCGCTCGGACTTGGCGATATAGATTTGTGCGTTGGGGAAGGTAATTTTGCCGTTTTTGAGCAAGCCGCCGATATGGTCGCCGTGCAAATGAGTGAGCAGCACAACGTCAATCTGCGTAGCGGTCAAGCCGATAGATTTCAGATTATCGAACAGCAGCCGCCCAAAACCTGCATCAACTAAAATATTTTTGTCGGGTGTTTGAACCAAAAACGCATTGACCGCGTTTGGAAATGTGCCGTCAGGGATTGCCTGCGCCATCATTTCGGGCGTAGCATCAAGCAAAATCGAACTGTTGCCCTGTTGCTGCCCTTCGGAAAGGGTGTAAATTTTGTAGTTGCCAATAGCAGTGCCGTTTTCCACGCTTTGCGAGCAGGCTGAAATTGTTGCCATAATGCCGATTAATAATAATGTGTGTTTTTTCATTTTTGATTATATTTTTTTAAAATAACAAATGCAAAATTACTAAAATTTTTACTACCTTTGCTCAAAATTTTATTTATCACAGAAAAATTATTTAAACATTTGATTTATAATGACATACGACATTCGGGACATTCTTCAATATATTGATTTCCAAGATTTTTATTCGTTTCTTTTTTCGATTATTTTACTGATTGCATTTATTGTTCAGATTTTTTATTACCTCTATTTTTATCGAGGCGTGCTTTGCCGTAAAAGAAAAATTGCAAAAGATAAAAAAATTACAAAAAACAAAATTATCTTTAATAATTCGCAGCCGCCCGTTTCTGTGATTATTTGCGCAAAAGATGAGGCGGAAAATCTGCTTGAATTTTTGCCCTCTGTTTTGGAACAGAATTACTCTGATTATGAGGTGATTGTGGTAAATGACGGCTCGTGGGACAACTCGGAAGAGATTTTGTTTGAAATGTCGCAAAAATACCCGCACCTGTACGTTACTGCGCTGCCAAATGACGTGAGTGTGAAAAGCGGCAAAAAGTTGGCTCTGACCATTGGCATTAAGGCGGCGAAGAACGATATTTTGCTTTTTACCGATGCCGACTGCAAGCCTGCGACAAATAACTGGCTCTCGCTGATGGTGCGAAATATGAATGAAAACACCGAATTTGTGCTTGGTTTTGGCGATTATTTCCGCAAAAAAACGCTGATAAATCACCTGATTTCGTTCGATACGCTTTTTATTGCGATGCAGTATTTGGGCTTTGCCTATCGCGGTTTTCCGTATATGGGCGTTGGCAGAAATATGATGTACAGGAAATCAACTTTTTTCCGTCTGCGCGGTTTTGCAGGACACTTGCATTTGCCTGCCGGTGATGACGATTTAATCGTCAATTCGGCAGCAAACAAGGCAAATACAGCGATTGAATGTTGCGCCGAGAGCAAAACTTTTTCCGTACCGAAACCAAATTTTGCCCATTGGCTGACGCAAAAACGGCGGCATCTCTGTACTGCCGAAGTTTATAAGCCAAAAAGCAGGCGAATAATTGGTTATGAGGTAGTTACGCGCGGAATTTTCTATCTGTTTTTGGTATTAATAATTTTGCAAAACAACCTGTTTTATATTGCGGTTGCGGCACTGTTATTTTTAATTCGATTTATCATTCAAACCGTTGTGATTAACAAAGTTGCAAAATATACAGGCACAAGAAAATTTTTCATTTCAATAATTTTTTGGGACATTATTCTGCCATTAATTTCACTTTATTTAACAACTCTTGATAAATTATTTTTCTCTAAAAACTATAATAAACGCTGCAGGTACTAATAAGAATTTACGATTTTAGATTTACGATTTATGATTGATTTTTGACAACATTTGTCTTCTAAAATCATCAATATTAAGTTTTATAATTATAATTTTTTCACACTAATATATCTAATTTGTAAAAACGCAAAACTTTTTATATCTTTGCAGCCTAATTTTTTTGACAACAAACAAAAACGTATGAGCAAACTTGAAAACACGGAAAATACTATTCCGCAGGTTGAAACTAATGTAAATCTTATGGCTGAAAACAGTGCCGAAAATGCTGTAATTGCCTCATTATCAGACGAAAAACAAGAGCCTGAAACTGTTGAAGAAACTGTAATCGAAAATTCTGCACCAGAAGTTGTGGAGGAGATTTCTGTTGCAGGCGAGGAAACGGAAAATCAGAAAATTGACGAAAAATCTGACGATTTAAGCGCGGAAAACGAGAAAGTATCGACAGTAAAAAACTATTTTTCGCTTTCGCGCGAGGAATTGGTTGAGGAAATGCGTGAATTGCTCGTTGAGCCTGCTTTTGAGAATATTCGCGCTACTGCCGAAACTATCAAACAGGCGTTTTACAAAAAGCAAAAGCCTAATAATCAGCAAGTTGATGATGCAGAAAACGCTGTTGCAGAAAAAATAGAACAAGTTGTCGATGCAATAGAAGGCGAATTTAAGGAACTTTTGACGAAATACAGAGAGTTGAAAGCGTCTGCGAATGCAAAAATTGAAGAGCAAAAAGTTAAAAACCTTGAGCGCAAACAGGCAATTTTGGCAAAACTTGAAGAACTTACATCTTCAACTGACGATTTGAATGTTACTATTTCGGCTTTTCACAAATTGCAAAATGAGTGGAAAAAAATTGAACAGGTGCCGCAATCTATGGTAACGGACATTTGGAAAGCATACAATCGTTATCAGGAACAGTTCTACGATTTGATGAAAATTCATAATCAGTTGCGCGACTACGATTTTAAGAAAAATTTAGAGGCAAAAACTGTGCTTTGCGTTACTGCCGAAAAACTCGAAAGCGAGCAAGACGCTGTTATGGCATTCCAACAGTTGCAAAAATTGCACGAAGAATGGCGTGAAATTGGTCCTGTGGCGCGCGAGATACGCGAGGAAATTTGGACACGTTTCAAAGAGGCATCGGCTAAAATCAACAAAAAACATCAGTCATATTTTGAGAGCCTTAAAGAAACAGAAACCGAAAATTTGCGCCTGAAATCTGAAATTTGCGAAACAATCGAAAGCGTTGATTTAGAGAAACTTAAAACTTTCAAACAATGGGACTCGAAAAGCAAGGAAATTGCCGAATTGCAGGAACAATGGAAAGCAATCGGGGCTGTGCCGAGAAAAGTTAACGGAAAGATTTTTAAACGTTACCGTAATGCTTCCGACACGTTTTTCAGAGCAAAAAGCGCGTTTTTGAAAGAGACAAAAGAGCAGTTTTCGCAGAATTTAGAAAAACGCAAATCTTTGGCGGCACAGGCTGAGGAACTCAAAAGCAGCACAGATTGGAAAGTTACAGGCGATAAACTTGCCGAACTTCAAAAAGAATGGAAAAAGGTCGGTACAATTTCGCGTAAATATTCTGATGCCATTTGGGAAAAATTTTCTGCTGCCTGCGATTATTTCTTTGAACAGCGCAAAGCAAATTCATCTGGCAAACGCAACGAAGAGGTTGAAAATCTGAAACTTAAATATGAGATTTTAGAAAAAATCAAAGGATTTACTCCGTCTGGCAACCGCGATGAAGATATTACTGCAATGAAAGAATTTATGGCGGAATTTAACAAAGTTGGTTTTGTGCCATTCAAAGATAAAAGTAAATTGCAATCGACTTTTGTGGAAATCACAGACCAAAAATTTGATGAAATTCGCGGACGTAAAGGCGGTGCAAAAACTGAAAAATCGAGTAGAGGAGGCGGAAATTCGCAATATACGGAACTCAAAAAACAGTTGCGCACCTACGAAAACAACATTGAGTTTTTGAGTTCGACTTCCAAAAAAGGCAATCTGCTACTTGAACAAATGAGCAAAAAAGTTGCTGAACTCAAAGCGCAACTCGCAAAATTAGAAAATTAGACACAAGAAAATAGACACAAGATAAAAGACACAAGATAAAAGACACAAGATAGTTTCACCTAATCTTGTGTCTTTTAGCGTAGCGGTCTTGTGTCTAATTTTATTCCGCAGGACTTGTTTCTAAAAGTTCCACCTCGAAAATTAGAGTTGCGCCGGGCGGAATTGTGCCGCCTGCGCCCTGCTCGCCATAGCCGAGTTCAGACGGAATGTAAAAAATAAATTTTGAGCCGACAGGCATCAGTTGTACGCCTTCTGTCCAACCTTTAATCACTTGATTTAGCGGGAAAGTAATAGGCTCGCCGCGCGCGATTGAACTGTCAAACACTGTGCCGTCAATCAATTTGCCCTCGTAATGTACTGTTACATTGTCAGTTGCAGCAGGTTTTTCGCCTGTGCCGAGCGTAACAATCTTGTACTGCAAACCGCTTTCGGTAGTGATTACACCTTCAACTGATTTGTTGTTTTCGAGCCAAATTTTTTGCTCTGCCGATTTAAGTTTTTGATTTTCGGCAACAAGGCTGTCAAGTTTCTGAAAAGCCTCGCGCATTTTATCCTCGTCAAACTGATTTTTTTGAGCAGCGGCATCTGTAATGCCGTTTTTTACCCATTCCCAATCAATGGTAATGCCGAACTGTGCAGCATTTTTTGATAAACCCTCTGCCATATTTGCACCGAGCGCGTAACTCACAATTTCGGTCAATGCCGCAGGTTTCGGTTGTTCAACCACGACAGGCTGTGCCACGACAGGTTGTTTCGGTTTTTTTGCACTTGCAAAAACCGAGCAAAAAAGCAAAACTACAATAAAAAGTTTTTTCATCTGTTTTTTTATTTTTTAATGATTATTTGTTGATTTAGACAACTTCTTTTATGAATTTGCGGGTGCAAAATTACAAAAAAATATTATTAGAACAAAACAAAAATAATTTAAAATTAATTTGTACCTTCTATATAACAAACCATTCAGGCGGCGATTTTAAGTAGATTATTTAGTTTTTCAAGTGCTTTTTTAGTTGCGGATATTTTCTTTTCAAGTATCTCTTTTTCAGTAATTTGTGTAAAG
>JAISKN010000201.1 GCA_031260925.1 Prevotellaceae bacterium
GACAACAACGCAATAATAATGTTTAATTTACTGATTTTCATATTCTTACAAAATTAAAAACGCGCTAAATAAAGATTGCTCAAAGAGGCGGTAAGCGAAAACGGAATTTTTGCTTTTAATGTCAAATTTGTTCTTACCTGCGTAATATGAAACATTATTTCAACAGTGCCGTCGCCGCCAGCATCGTACAATTCTTCATTCACTTCAAACGGAATTGACGTGCCGAAAGCGGCTGACGACTGCAAAATAAATTTCGCAAGGGTGTTTGTGCCGCCCATTTTTAACCGCAAAGAATAAAATCCCGCAGATAAATTAGTCCACGAATAAATTGCGGTATATGCTCTTGCTGACATTATGCCTAAAGAGATATTTGTTGCGCTTGTTATCACTGTTGGCGAGCAATAGAGCGTTTGCGGCAGCCAAGAAATGCCGTTGTACTTTAAAATTTGCCCAGAGGCTGCGCCCATATCGCCCAAGTCGGCAGCAGTAATTGTGCCGTCTGCAATCTGCGTTGTGGTAACGGCATTTTCGGCAATTCGAGCAGTGGTAACGCCGCCGTTCGCAATGCCAAGCGTGTATGGCGATGCCGCCGTTCCCGCGCCGCTGCGCACAAGCCCGCCGTTAGAAGTAGCATTGACAACCTCGTTGCCAACAACGCCGTCAAGTTCGCTTTGACGTACAATTTTAACAACGCTGTCCCGCAAAACAGCATTTTTCAAACTTTGAGCAACGATACCAATCACAGAATCAGAGTTGAGTTTTTCAACGCTAATCCACCGCGAGCCGTCATTGAAATAGACACCCTCTTTCACGTCATTTACCGCCGCTGTGTTGAACACAACCATTCCCTTGATGTGTTCCGCGAGAGGCGCGGGAACAAATGTCGCCGACAACCGCACTCGCGGCAACGCCAAACCCTTAACAGAATTGCCCTGCAATACCTGATTATCGGGGTTTAAGTCCAAAACGGCGGAAGAGTTCGGCTCTTCATCGCCGCCAATTCTAATTTGCGCCTGTGCGCAAGACAGCCCTATAACCATAAGCGCTGCCGAGAAAAAAAATCTTTTTTTCATTACTGTTTTTTTTTTAATTATTAAATTTATTTTTTATTTCTTTAAAGGCATAAACGCCTTTAAATCAGTTTTTTACGATTTTAAATTATTCTCAATAAACCGCTCTACATCACTTTCCAAGTAGTAGGTTTTTTGATTAATTCGTCTGCAAGGCAGTTGTTTATTACTGCGAAAACGCTGTAAAGTCCGTTTGCTGACATTCAACATCAGGCATAAATCCTGATTGTCAAGCAACATTTCGCCGTTAATTTTATGGCGCACTGGCTCGTTGTTTTTCAAAAGCCGCTCTATTTTATCAAGCCGTTCTGCTAATTTTGAAATTCCTGCCTCAAATTTTTCACTGTCTATCAACATTTTTTTATTATAAATTATTGGTAATCAACTTATTAATTTTTTATAGAATAAAAATTATTCTCATTCACAATAATAATTTCCCGCTCTTTCATAAATTTTACATAGCCCTTTGCAGTCCTTTCCTTGACATCTAAAATTTTTTGCAGTTTTTCGCATAAGTCGCTGTAATTCAAATGTTTTTGATTTGAAAAAATGCTTTTTGCCACGTTAAAAAGTTCTATTTCTTTACGTTTATCCTTTTCCGCTTTGGGCTTTTCGCCAAAATAAACGTGCATACCTTTTTCTTTGTCCCACGAAAATTGAACAAGAGGCACATCAAGCGGACTTCCATCTCTGACTTTCAGCGTTTTAACTACCGAAATTTCGGGATTATTGTCCTTTTCGATAGACAAAATTGCTGCCGCTTTGCGTTGCAGTTCGCTGCCCAAATGCCCGCGAAGTTTCATTCCATTAGGCACAAAATGCAGCACGCAAACAACGCAGGCGCGGTAAATGCCTGCCAACCGATAAAGTTCGTCTATCACGCCGACACTTTCGCCCTCATCGTTGGCGCAACGCACCAAATCGGCAATGCCGTCAATTACAACCAGATGAATGCCGCCAAACTGATAATAAAATTTGTCCATACTTTGAACTATCGAACGCAAACGCTCTTTGCGCGACATCGATGTAAGGCAATACGCCTTGAAAAAAGGAGGCATATTTGAACATTCAGCGCGTTTCAATACCGCAGAAATATTTTTAAATAACTGTGTTTCAGATTGTTCTGTATCATAAAGCAAAATCGCTTTGCCGTTTTCATTTTGCAAAATGTTAGTTCCAAGCGTGTTGATTTTTTCATTTTGAGTAATCGCGCCCGAAATCAAACTGCCCACATAATTGCTCTTGCCTGTGCCTTCGCCGCCTGTAATGCCGAGCAAATTGCCCTCTGTGCCAAGCGGAACTTCGTTAATGGAAATCACTACTTCGGAGTTTTTTGGCGGGTGCGAAAAATCAATTTCGCAGGGCTTTAATATCGCCATCGTTTCGCTGTAAAAATTTTCTAAAAAGTCCAGAAAAATCTTTTTAAAATCGTTTTTGCTTTTGCCAATCTTAAAAAAATCGGAAACGTCTTTTTCGTTTTTCTCGCCCGAAAGAGGCAATACAAGCCGTTTTACGTCAAATTCAGAGAGTTGATTTTCCTGCTTTTTTGATGCCTCCAAGCCCGTTTTATCAACGTCAAAAAGCAAAACGATATGTTTAAAGCGGTAAGAAAGTTTTTTGATAATATTTTTAGAAATATTGCTCGTTTCGCTGTTGAAACATATCGCGTGAAAGCCCTGTGAAACCAATGTCAGCACATCTTTTTCACCGCCTGTGATAAAAAGAATATCGCTTTTGGCAGGCAGTTGTTCCAACCCGAAACAATAATTTTCAGGCATAACGCCGCCGTACATAAACCGAATTTTTGAAAATGGACGGTAAAGTTTAACATATTTCTTGCCCGAATAACAGTAAATCGGCTCATTTTCAGTAGAATAGACAGAAAACGGCTTGCCCTCTTTATTCTCGCTTTTAAATTCTTTCAAAGACGATACTTTGTAATTTCTGAGAATGTCAGAGGTAATGCCGTATTGTCCCCAAAATAAAAAATCTTTTTGTGTAAATTGTTGATATACAACTGAATAAGGTTTTATCTTTTCGGGTTGTAAATCAGGTTTTTCTGGGAAGTTTTCTACCGTTTTGGCTATATTTCCGCCATTTGAAGAAAAATTCTCTTCGGCTAAATTTAACCGCAAATCATTGTTGATAATTTGTAAAATTTCAACAAAATCCTTTGAATTGTTGCAGTTGAGATTTTTTAAATTTCCGACAAACGAAAAACAGTCGCCGCTAAAATCGTCATTGCCAAAATCCTTTATTTTGTATGCACCGCTTTTTCGGTCAAAATAGACGTTGCAAGACGCTTTTCGGTCGTCATAGAGCGGGTTGAGGAAGTTATGACCAACGCGCCATTCCCCCGAAATATAATAACGAAATACATTCAAGCCGTTATTTGTTTTTGCTAAAATTGCCTCTTTTTTCAACATCGGAACGATAATTTTCAATTAAATTTTGCAAATGTTCATCAGACCTGCGAATAACGTGATTGTCAAGCAAATGCTGAATTTCACTAATGCGGTAGTAATTTTT
>JAISKN010000022.1 GCA_031260925.1 Prevotellaceae bacterium
GAGGTTTGCGCCAACTACACAAAGCAAACACTCACAACCCGCTGCTGCATAGCCACTTCGCAAGGAGTGCAGAAGTTGATAATTCCTGTGGAAAATCCGAAAGAAAAATGTTTGATAAAAGACATAAAAATTGCCAACAATAAAGATTGGCAAACTTTACATTGGCGGGCATTAAAAACTGCTTACAATTCGACACCGTTTTTTGATTTTTATGCCGATTATCTGGTAAAATTGTACGAAAAAAAGCCTGTTTTCCTGCTTGATTTCAACATTAACTTACAAAATGAAATCTTAAATTTACTTAATTATAAAAATAATGATATCTCATTATCAGATAGTTACAAAAAAGATTTCAAAGAAAATGATATTGATTTGCGAAATTTGTTTGCAAATAAGAAAAATTTTGTAAATTTGCCTTTCAATTTGAAAGCAGAATATTATCAAATGTTTTCAGAAAAATTCGGTTTTCAAGCAAATTTAAGCATTTTTGATTTGCTTTTTAATCTCGGAAACGAGGCACGAATTTATTTGAAGAATGGCGAATGATGAATGATGAAGAACCCGCCTAACGACTTTCTGACTTACAAACTTTCTGACTTACAGACTTATAATTAAATAAATTTATTATTATGAAAAATATTGATTACCAAAATCGTGGTTTTGCGTATTACGACACAGACTACAATATCCGTTGCACATATACAAACGGAGCGTGGGGCGAGTTGCGCACAAGCACAAGCAAAACAGTTGAGTTGCATATTGCGGCGTGCGTGCTGCACTATGCGCAAGAGGCATTTGAGGGTTTGAAAGCGTTTCGCGGAGCAGACGGCAAAGTGCGAATTTTCCGTTTGGAAGAGAACGCAAAGCGTTTGCAGCGTTCCTGTGAGGGAATTAGAATGCCCAAAGTGCCGATTGAGTTATTTGAAAACGCTGTAATTCAGGCAGTTAAATTGAACGAAAAGGAAGTGCCGCCCTACGAAAGCGGCGCATCGCTCTACATTCGCCCTGTAATTTTCGGCACAACGCCAATGGTTGGCGTAAAACCCGCTGACGACTATGAACTGATAGTGTTTGTGTCGGCGGTAGGACCATATTTCAAGGGCGGTTTCACTTCGGCAAGTCCGTTTATGCTCAGCCGCGAATATGACAGGGCTGCACCTTGCGGCACAGGCAGCATCAAAATCGGCGCGAACTACGCAATGGGCTTGGCAGCAGGCGAAGAGGCGCACAAACGCAATCTCTCGCAGGCGTTTTACCTTGATGCCAAAGAGAAAAAATATCTCGAAGAGTGCGGCGCGGCAAACTTTTTTGCGATAAAAGGCGACACCTATATCACGCCTTCGTCTGATTCTGTTTTGCCCTCAATTACCAACGCATCGCTTGCAGAAATTGCCGAAAAATGCTTGGGAATGAAAGTTGAAAAACGGCAAATTGCGCTCGCCGAACTCGATACTTTTGACGAGGCAGGAGCGTGCGGCACAGCAGCAGTTATCAGCCCAATTTCCGAAATCGTTGATATTGACACCGACAAACACTACGTTTTCTCAAAAGACGGCAAGCCCGGCGCAAAGTGCAAAAAACTTTACGACTATCTGCGCGGCATTCAGTACGGACAAATTGAAGATAAATTCGGTTGGAATACAATAATAGAGTTTTGATTGTGTTTTCAGCACACAGATGACACAGATTAAACAGATAAACGCAGATTATTTTTTAATAACCTGCGTTTTTATTTGTGTAATATTTTTGTTTTCTAATTTTCTAAATAGAAAACTGATAATAGGAAATTATACTATTATCAGTTTGTAAAGATAAAATTATTTTTTACAAAAATCAAAGGCAAAGAGTTTTATTCTATAACAAGATTGTCAAAAAAATTCTTAAAATCCCTATACGACACCTCAAAAATATCTTCGCAAGTATCAAGCATAATTGCATAAAATATTTTACCTTTAAACCTGTCTTTCCTGCTTGATGCCCTATAATATTGTATCTCATCGGTTTTATTTTGAAGAAGTTCAGGTGTTTCTAATAATAGCCCTGAAATTTCTGGCTCATTACGCTCTATTCCAATCATATACAAATGTCCGCCGCCGTTATCTTTATACATTGAACTTTCTTTAATTTCGTATGCAATTATATTTTCATATTTAGTTGAAAAAATAACCTTCTTTTTATTATTGTACGGTTTGATAAAATTATTAAGATAATCTTCTAATTTATCTTTTTCTTCGGCAGTTTTCATTAAAATAGCAATAGTATAACCAATTTCTTTATTATTCTTTTTTATTAAAGGCGATGCAATCATAAAAGCAGCAGAATTATTTTTATAATCATAAATTGACAATTTGCAAATAGTATCAACTAAAAGTTTTATTCCTAATGGTCTTGATATAAATTGTGCAAGATTACCAACATCTTCCGCATTCCAAATTTCTGTATTTTTATATGATTTATATTTATCAACGCTTTCTATTTTTTCATAAATTGATTTTCCAAGTTGTTCTTCGGCATTGCCTTTATGTCCAAGAATTTTTGTCTCTTTTTTCATTGCAAAAATTGCGTGAGAAGGCATATTTGCAAATACGGCTGCACAAGTAAATTCATTCCAAAAATCTGCGGGTTCTTTTTTTGGTAATAAATTTTGTGCTTTGTACATATTTTCCATTGCTTGAACTGAATTGCCCATTTGTGAATAATGAGTAGCCATAAACCAATATGCTCTGTATTCGTTAGGGTTAAGTTTGATTGCTTGATTGTAGTTTTCAACAGCAATAT
>JAISKN010000128.1 GCA_031260925.1 Prevotellaceae bacterium
AGAAACCGTACTTTGCATTGGGCTAACTTCCCAAGATATATATTGGTTTACTTGCTTTATGCTCGCTCACAAGTTATTTCTTTTTTTGCATTTTTCAAAAAAATGGCTAACTTTGCAGACAAAATAAAAAGCAAAAAAAATGAAGTCGGAAGAAAATAAAATAATTCTATACCAAGACTACAAGGGAATGATTAAAATTCAATAACTTACACATTTTAAACAAATAAAAAATACATCAACAAAATTAACACAATGTGCATAATTCACAAAAAAAATATGTTAATTCTGTAAATCTTGTTAATCCTGTAAAAATTATAAGCAGATGAAACAAAAAAATATTTCCCGCCGCAGTTTTCTGAAACTTTTTGGCGCAGGCACAGTGGCAACGGCAGCGGTTTTGTATGGCTGCGACACCAAAAATTCCGAACTTGTTGACCAAAGCGGCTCGCATACCGATGACGTGCCTGTCGGAAAAATGACTTACCGCACCACGCCTACATCGGGCGACAAAGTTTCGTTGCTTGGCTTCGGAATGATGCGTTTTCCTACGCGGACAAAACAGAGCGGCAATGGCGAGGAAATTGACCAAGAGGCTGTAAATCAGTTAGTTGATTACGCAATAGAACACGGCGTAAATTATTTTGACACTTCGCCGCGCTACATTCAGGGAATGAGCGAGCCTGCAACAGGTGCTGCACTTGTCCGACACCCGCGCGAGAAATTTTTGGTAGCAACCAAACTTTCAAATCAAGCGTCAGAAAATTGGAGTAGAGAGAAATCAATGGGAATGTATCATCAATCTTTCAAAAATTTGCAGGTTGATGTCATTGATTATTATCTGCTGCACAGCATTGGCGGCGGCGATAATGGAATGGAAAACTTGAAAAGTCGTTTTTTTGACAACGGAATGTTAGATTTTTTGGTAGAAGAACGGAAAAAAGGCAAAATCCGCAATCTTGGTTTTTCGTATCACGGCGACATTGCAGTTTATGATTATCTGCTTTCACAACACGACAAATATCATTGGGATTTTGTGCAAATTCAGATGAATTATGTCGATTGGGAAAATGCCACAGGGCGCAACAAAAATGCGGAATATCTTTACTCAGAACTTGCAAAACGAAACATTCCCGCAGTAATAATGGAGCCTTTGCTTGGCGGACGGCTCGGTAAATTGCCGCAACATTTATTTTTACAACTCAAAGCGCGCCGCCCCGAAGATTCGGCTGCCTCGTGGGCTTTCCGTTTTGCTGGAACGCCGCCGATGGTGCTTACCTCGCTTAGCGGAATGAATGTGATGGAACACTTGCAGGACAACATTCGCTCGCACTCGCCGCTGATTCCTATTTCTGACGAAGAAGATAAAATGCTCAAAGAAATTGCCGTTGAATATCTGAAATATCCGCTTGTTTCCTGCACTGAATGTCAGTATTGTATGCCTTGTCCGTATGGAATTAATATTCCGGGCATATTTTCTTACTATAATAAAATGGTGAATGACGGTGCTGTGCCGAAAAATTTGCAGGACAAGCAATATCGCAAACTGCGCCGCAATTTTCTGCTCGGTTACGCCCGCAAAATGCAGCCCGAACGTCAAGCCGACCACTGCATATCGTGCAATATATGCCTCGAGAAATGTCCGCAGCATATTCGCATTCCCCGCGAAATGAGCCGCATCAACGACTATATCGAAGACTTGAAACAGGAGAAAGAGTTTGGGGAATAATATTGATAGAACAAAGAGCAAAGATAAAAGATAAAAGATAAAAGATAAAAGATAAAAGATAAAAGACAGGTTACTTAATTTTTATACAATATTTTAAAGATAAGTAGTGATTAAAAATTAATGTTATATTTCTTTTATATGGATTGCTTCGGAAATACCTCGCAATGACGGCAGTCATTTCAAAACAGGCAGCACGTCATTGCGAGCGAGGAACGAAGCGAAGCAATCCATAAAATATTACATTAAAATATTTACACTGTTTAATTTTAATAAAAACCTGCGTAAATCCGTCTAATCCGTGTCATCTGCGTGCTTATTGGACTTTCACAAAATCTTCTTTAAAAATTTTCCTGTAATCGAATTTTCGTTTTCTGCTATTTGTTCTGGCGTGCCTTCGGCAACAATTTCGCCGCCGAGTTTTCCGCCGTCTGGTCCCATATCAATGACGTGGTCGGCACATTTGATAATATCAAGGTTGTGTTCGATAATTATTACCGTATGTCCTTTGGAAATCAGCGCGTTAAATGCTTTTAGCAGCGTTTTTATGTCGTGTGCGTGAAGTCCTGTTGTCGGCTCGTCGAAAATGAAAATCATAGGCGAAAGTTGCTCGTTGGCAAGGAACGAGGCGAGTTTTACGCGCTGACTTTCGCCGCCAGAAAGCGTGGAAGAGGGCTGCCCAAGTTTGACGTAGCCAATGCCTACATCTTGCAGCGGCTTGAGCCGTTTTGAGATACGTTTTGCGGAGGCGTTTTTATCATCTTCAAAAAATTCAATCGCCTGATTTACAGTCATATCCAGAACATCAAAAATATTTTTTCCACGATAATGAATATCTAAAATATCTTGCTTGAAACGCTGTCCGCGGCACGCCTCGCATTCGAGTTCCACGTCAGCCATAAACTGCATCGGCACAGTGATTATGCCCTCGCCCTGACAAAATTCGCAACGCCCGCCGTCTTGGTTGAACGAAAAATAGGCAGGCGAAAAATTCATTTGTTTCGACAGCGGACAATCGGCAAAAAGTTTGCGAATTTCGTCATACGCTTTGATGTAAGTTGCTGGGTTTGAGCGAGTTGATTTGCCAATCGGCGACTGATTTACAAACTCAACGCTTTCTATCAGATGCAAACTGCCCGAAAGTCTTTTTGTGGAATTTTTACCATTATTAAAATATCTTTGCAATTCAGCAAACAAAACATCGCGTATCAAAGATGATTTTCCAGAGCCAGAAACGCCTGTAACACAAGTCATTACGCCAAGCGGAAATTTTACCGAAATATTTTTTAAATTATTGATATTAGCATTTTTAACTTCAATAAAATTATTTGTTTTTCGGCGAATTTTAGGTGTTTCGATTTTTTCTTTTCCAAAAAAATATTTTAACGTGTAAGAGTTATCTATCTCATTTTCAGTGGCTTGCGATGCTATTCCGCTAAAAACTATTTCGCCGCCGAGCCGCCCCGCGTTTGGTCCCATATCAATGAGATAATCGGCTGAGTTGATAATTTCGCTGTCGTGTTCCACAATTACGACCGTGTTGCCGAGTTGCTGCAAACTGCGCAACACCGATAAAAGCCGTTCTGTGTCGCGGCTGTGCAGCCCGATACTCGGCTCGTCAAGCACATAGAGCGAGCCGACAAGCGCGCTGCCGAGCGAAGTTGCAAGGTTTATGCGCTGGCTTTCACCGCCAGAAAGCGTGTTTGATTGGCGGTTGAGCGTCAAATAGCCAAGCCCGACATCGCATAAAAAATCCAGCCGAGATTTTATCTCAACTAAAAGCCGCTTTGAAATTTCTTCCTCCTGCTCATTAAGTATCAGATTATCAATCAAATCGCGCAATTCCGTAATCGGCAAATCAACCAAATCAGAAATTGCAAAATATTTTTCAGCCATTATCAATTTAATTCAGTAATTAGTTGTTAGTAATTAGTTTTTGGGGGTGCAAAGTTACAAAAAATTATAAATATTTTTTATGAATATCGTATATAACCCCCAAACTGTTATTTGCCAACATTTAATAATTTTGAATAAAAATGAAGAAACCTGTCATTCCCGCGAAGGCGGGAATCCCATTTGTACAATGAAGTAAGGAGATTCCCGCCTGCGCGGGAATGACACCTGTTTTTTTAGTTACTACCAAAATTTATTTTAATAGCCCTCAAAAAAATTATTAACCATTTTTTGATTATTCATTGTTCATTATTAATTATTCATTGATTTTTTGTACTTTTGCGGGGAAAAATTTTGAAAAAGTCTAAAAGTCTCATATCTCATATCTAAAAATAAATGAAACAAACCCTCGCAATACTCGGCTCAACAGGCTCTATCGGCGTGCAGACGCTGAAAGTGGTGGAAGAAAACCCCGAACTATTTGATATTTACGCACTTACGGCAAACAATAACGTTGATTTGCTGGTGGAACAGACAAAAAAATTCTGCCCAGAAATCGTTGTTATCGCTAACGAAAATCTCTACGAAAGGTTAAAAAATGAGTTGAAAGATTTGCCTGTGAAAGTTTTTGCAGGCAGTGCAAGCATTGCGCAAGTGGTTGAGTTAAAGCCGATTGACACCGTTGTAACGGCGATGGTCGGCTATTCGGGTTTGCTGCCCACGATTAACGCTATCAAGGCGGGCAAAAAAATTGCGTTGGCAAATAAAGAAACGCTTGTGGTGGCGGGCGATTTGGTTACGCGCCTCGCGCTCGAACACAAGGCGCAGATTATTCCTGTCGATTCGGAACACAGCGCGATTTTTCAGTGTCTTGTGGGCGAAAATGAAAATTTTGTCGAAAAAATCATTCTCACAGCCTCAGGCGGACCTTTTCGCGGTAAAAAAACTGCTGATTTACAGCACATTACAGCAAAAGACGCACTCGCTCACCCAACTTGGAATATGGGCGCGAAAATCACGATTGACTCGGCAACGATGATGAACAAAGGCTTTGAAGTGATTGAGGCGAAGTGGCTTTTTGGCTTGAAATCTGAGCAAATTGACGTTGTGGTGCAGCCGCAGTCGATAATTCACTCAATGGTGCAGTTTGTCGATGGCAGCATCAAGGCGCAACTCGGCGTGCCTGATATGCGCCACCCGATACAGTACGCGCTGACTTTTCCGCAGAGAATTGAGGCAAAAATTCCAAAAATAGATTTCTCAAAATTATCAAACTTGACATTTGAAACGCCTGATTTGCAGACATTTAAAAATCTTTCGTTAGCATATTTCGCAATGGAAAAAGGCGGAAATATGCCCTGCATTCTCAACGCCGCAAATGAAGTTGTTGTTTCCGCATTTTTGCAGAATAAAATCGGTTTTTTGCAAATGTCAGACATTATCGAAAAAATGCTGCACACAACATCATTTGTCCAAAATCCTGATTATGAGGACTATGTGGCGTGTGATTTTGAAGTTCGGGAAAAAACTTTGGAAATGATTAGGTAATTGTTAATGTTTATTTTTTAATGATTAAATCATCAACTAAAAAGCATTCCATTTTTTGAAAATAGAATGCTTTTTTTGTTATGTGAGTTTTTATTTTTTTATAAACTTTTCAATATAAACATTATCACTATCAACAACTTTTACAATGTATGTGCCTTGTACTAAATTATTAACATCTATATTATTATTCATTTGAGATGAAGTTGTAGCATAAACGACCTTACCACTTTCATTTATAATATAAATTAACGCATTGTTGCTACTATTTGGATATTTTATTGTTAAATAGTTGCTTGCTGGATTTGGATATATTTTCATATTTCCAACCGAGTAATCGTTGTCTTCTTCAAAATATTCTGTATATTCTATATCTTTTGGTGGAGCATTATTAGAAGAGGCAAACACACTAACTGTAAGATTAATTTCTTTGCTTTTTCCATTACAATCGCTGAAAAACTTAACAAAAGCATAATATGCACCAGAACCCCAAGGCCTTCCGCTGTTATTACGCCCATTCCAAATACACGCAATTCCATCGGTAATACTTCCTGTTGAATTATACACTAAATTATTATTTCTATCTACTATCCGCACTTCATATCTATTGTAGCCTACAGCATAACAACACCATTCGTCATTTATTCCATCGCCATTAGGAGAAAAGCGGTCAGTCATAATTATTGCGCAAGGTTGTCTGCAAATGCAAGAGGCAATAGATGCTTTAAATATGCACCCTTTTTCTATCCAAATCTTCGGTTTAAGCACAATCTTATTCCCTGCAAATAAACTCAAATTAGGAGTAGGAAGATAACTCGTATATGTCATATGAATTGGATAATTATTGGGAGAAGTTTCGATGTCTTCTTGCACTCTTACAATACAAGGCATTTCATTAAGAAGATGGGGACCATCAAAATTAACATATACAAAAATATCATCAAGTGTAAAATTTTTATATGTACATCCATTATTACAAGGCGGACAGGAACCACCACAATCAATACTGGTTTCATCGCCATCTATATCACAATTGTTGCATTGTATAAAACCACCGCAGGGACGGCATATTCCACCGCAATCAATACCTGTTTCACCATTATCTCGAACTCCATTATAACAAGGGTCTGCACCCCAATTATCTGCTACCCAATCACACGGCGGACAATCTCCACCGCAATCAATGCCTGTTTCGTTGCCATCTTTAACTTTGTTATAGCAATGTTCATTTTTTCCTGACGGATTATATGCGCCTATTGAAGTTGTTCCTGAATGATAAGGGTCTAACCATTTAGAGAAAAAACCAAGTGAATATGAAACTGAAAATTTTCCATAATAATCAGGGTCATTTTGAAACTCACAATAAGAGTCTCCAGCGTGTAATTGTCCTATTATTTTGTGGTCGCTATTAAATAATGGAGAGCCAGAAGAACCTCCTGCCGTAATTCCTTTATTCCAACTTACTTGCCAATGAGATAAAGCCGCACCAGTATTAATGCCGTTAATAGTAGGTGCATTGATAGAAAGGGGCGGGTCGTTATCCCTTGAAATTTTTTTTATATCACCGTTGTGGTGGTGTATTCCAACAGTAAAATTTGAATTCAAAGCATTTGCATTATTTGTTTCCCAGCCTGCAAATGTTGCATTATAAGAAGTAAGCAATGCAGGAGTAGCATTTAATTTTAAAAGTAAAAAATCACTTGAAGACGACACTTGCGTACTACCTACAAAATATGTTATATCTTTACTTAAAACAGTTGCGCCATAAACAGATTGAGATAAACTGGCTGGAAGTGAAGACCCATTATCTGAACAACTTGCAGTTTCGTGGTTAAATAGAAAAATCCAATTTGCAGTATTAGCACCTGTATTATAACTAAAACAGTGATTTGCGGTTAAAAAAATAGGGTGTTCCGTCTTGAGCAGTATTGTTTATTAACGCACCAGAACAAAAAGCAGAATAGCCACCACTTACTTGTGCTAAAATAAGCGCAACGGCTCTTTTTTCTTTATCCCAACCATAACCAAGCGAGCAATTCACATTAACTTGACAAGTATCTGCACCATTTCCGCCAGCAAAAGGTCCTTTTCTAACCTCTGTAAAACTATGCACTAATTTCTCAATGTGAATTTGCGCTTCAAATTCTACAATATTCGGCTCATAATATTCAATAATCAAAGAGTTAGAATATATAAAACTTGTGCCTAATTTATTATCTACAAAATTGTTTTCGTGTGTAAAAGAACCTAAAAATTCAGTTCTGTTGCTATCATAGATAAACATACGGCTACCTTTTGGCAGTTTGAATTTATCAAAATAAACCTGCAATGCGTATGCAGTAGGGGAAACTAATTCTAATAAATAGATTTTCCCTGTATCACCTATATTTTCAACAGTAGCGGAGGCTTTGAAATCTAAATTAACAGGTACAGTCAAACCATAAAGTTGTTTTCTTGAAAAACCGTCTGCCTCTGCTATACTGTCTGCTTTTTGCTGCTCTTTTACATTGTCAATTTCAGCAAAAATTCGTTTTTCTGCTGAAAAAATTGTTTTTTTATCTGGCAATGTTTTCAAAAACTTTTGCAGATTATTTTTTTCTGCATTAAAAGCAATAGGAATGCCACCGTGTCTTTCTTGTCCGAGTATTGACAACGAAAAAGACATCACCAATATTAATAAAATATATTTTTTCATTGTCTAATGCGATTACGGTATATACAAATTTCTTCCAAATTTTCGCAATCTTCTTTTGGAATTTTAAACGCAATAATGTAGGGTATTGCTTTGCGAGCAGATGCACCCGCAATAGTTTCTACAATCACAATTCTTTTGAAATCGGTATTATAGTCGTGTATTAGACGTACTTCAAAACGATTTCTAATATAATCACCTTCATTAGCACCCTCTGTATAGTAAATACCAATGAAAAAATTATATTTATTAAAATCTATTTGCTCTGTACCTGCCTTTCTAATTGATTCATAATCTGCCCGATTGGTAATAAACATTTTAGTATTCATATCAGGCAAAGAATATTTTGGAAAATCTCCATAATCTAAAAATAAAATTTCAGAGTTAATTGAACTTAACACACTTGCATTTTCAGGATAATTATTACATCTTTCGCCAATATTTTGTGCATAAGAAACAGAATAAAAACCTGTAATTATCAATAATAACATTATGACGTTTTTCATAATTGTAAATTTTTAAAAAGTTAAACAATATGCAAAAGTAATTATTTATTTTCTAAATTATTAACTTTTGCCTCTAAATTTTCTATTTTCTCATTCTGTTGAATGAGATACAAAGTTAATTCTTCAACTTTCTGCAAAAGTTTTGCGTTCATTTCGGAAAGATTAATACCTTCGCTCTCCATTTCGGCAGCGGGCGCAATTTCGGGCAAGTGTTTATTTTCTGAAATAAATGTGCTTAAATCATTCAAAGGCATAAGTTTGTAGTTTTTTTCAAACACAAAATCGCAGCCTTGGTTTAAACAGACCCATAGTTCATCGCATCTGATAATTCCCATTACATCAAGTTTTGCGGTTGGATTATTTGTGCCAATGCCAACATTGCCTGTTCCTGCCAATGTCATAATGGGAGTAACTACACCAGTGTTGCTGTAATCATAAAAACCAAAACCACCCTTACTGCCTGCGCCTCTATTAGCGATAAAACTTTGCTCGCCGTTTCCGCCTGCATAGTTCCAGCCAAGCAGCAAACGCCCTGTATTTTGTAGAAATGTCAGATTATAGGGAAAATTTACATTTGGGTCTAAATTTGCAGCGGTTACAGATAATCCAGCAGCAGCAGTGCTGACTTCTAATTCTTCGGTGCGGATTTTGCCGACTACATCAAGCGCAATATCTGCTGTGGTGTTTGTTGTTCCAATACCTATTTTGCTGGCTTTTATTGTACCAATTACATCAAGCGCAACAGTTGGGTTTTCAGTTCCAATACCTACATTGCCATTCATAACAGCAAAATTTCCACCTGTAAAATAGCCTGCATATCTTTTTAAACCACCAGATACATTAGAATAAATACCATAAACAGTGCCGCCACTGATGCTATTCATACCAGCATTTGAGTATAAGCCATAAGTAATAAGTGATGTGTTAAGAGCGTTAGAGGTTGCA
>JAISKN010000167.1 GCA_031260925.1 Prevotellaceae bacterium
CGCTAAATACTACTGCAAAAAGTCCAACAAAAAGCATACTAAAATGTTTTCCCCTACTCCTCACGTTTTTCGGACTGACGCGGCTTTTTGAAATGGTTTCTCGCCCCATTGCGCTGCTAAATGCACCCGCTGTTGTTTGTGTAAAATTATTCATAAAAAATAAAGATTGCGGGCGATAACTTTTAAACAAAAAAGCGTTAAATTGTTCGTTAATTGCTTTTTTATTAAAAAGGAACGGCATCTGGTAAAGCCGATATAAGTTATAATAAGCACGATACAATTCACGCCGCAACGTGAACCTTTGCATACTTATTCTCTCTTATATTGGAAATATTTACCAGATTTTTCCTTTTTGAGAATAAAAGCGTAAGCCCTGTTTAAAAATATTTTGTTAAATTATGTTTGCATAAAGTTTTGATTTTTCAGTTGTTTATCCCATAGCGTTTGTTATAATTGAATACTTTTTAAATCGAAATACATTAGTCGATTTTTGTTGTCGGCATCTTTCTCGGTGAAAAATCTAAAGTCGTTTTTTAGATAAAAATTGAAATTACTTACGCTCATATTTAAAATGGAAAAGTTGCCCGCGATTTAAAAAGTTGATAACTTTTTTCGATACTTTCAAGTTTTTCTTTGGAAACTTGCTTTACATTTTCCATCGCTTCCATAAAGCGAAGTGCATCTTGCCCCCTTAAAATTGGGGTATCTGCTATTGGTCGTGCCATAATTTTTCTCTTTTATTATAAATTTTTCGTTTGCCAAAAGTACAAAATTATTTTTATTTTTCTTTATAATAGAGTTCTAAAATTTGTTCTATAAATGCTGTTTGCACGTTTTCCATTTCCGATTTATCGTAGGCATACAGCAAAACAATATTTTCATTAGTTACTTCAATGTAAAAAATAATTCGCCCGCCACCGCTTTTCCCTTTTCCTTTGCTTTTAATTGCAATTCTGGCTTTACGGCAGTTCGGAAAAATCTCGTCGCCAATTAGCGGGTTTTGTTCCAACTCTTCAAGAAAATTTTCATAATCTTTTTTAAGAGACGGGTATTTTTTTCCCAATCTTTTAAGCGATTTTTCAAATTCGGCAGTAACTTCAAAGTTCATACGCTAACTGTCTTGCAGATTTAAGTTTTACGTTTCCTAACCGTGCCTGATTAATTTCGCGGAAACCGCGTTTTATTCCGCGCACAACTCTATCTGCCTCCTTGAAAGCCACATATCTTTTGTATTCTGTCGGCGACATTGTTATAGTTTTTGTTTCCATATTTGTATATATTTTTTATTTTTATTATAAATTTTCGTTTGCAAAAAGTTTTTATAGTTTTTGAAAGCATTTTAAGTTTTCACGCTTATCACAGAAAAAGATGAAAGCCAAATGCTTTTTTATAATATGTTTATTATTTATAATGCTGCGACCCGTTTTATTTGCGGAATACGCAAAAATTTACGCTTTATGCCAACAGATTTAGTTTGCATTTTATCGTAAAATTCAACGCCTATTCGGTCTTTATTAGCGCGAATAAGTTCCATAATGCCATCAACAAACACAGGTTCAGGCAAAATATATTTATTTTTCTGTTTCATTTTTTTTCTCACTGCAAATATATTAGATATTATAAATATCTAATACCTGTTTTTGGTGAATTGAAATAAGATATTCGCTCATTAGAACTCATATCTTTAATGTCAGCATAAATTCTTGCTTGAATATCGTTTTTCATTTCAACGCAATCAAAATCTTTTTCTTTTTCAATCTTTTTCATATTTTATTAATTCTTTTGAGTTTCTAATTTAACGTCAAAATAACCGCCGACAACCGATGTATCAATATAAATTCGCTGTTTCATTTTTTTATTTTTTCTCACTGCAAAATTACAAATTATTCTTTTAAATAAAAACCAAAAGCCCTGTTTAAAAATATTTTGTTAAATTATGTTTGCATAAAGTTTTCAGGGTTGCAAAATTATAAAAAAGTTTTTATTAATCATTAATCATTAATCATTAATCATTAATCTAAATTTCCCATTGTTCAAGCGTTCCTACCAAATCGTCAAAATTTTTGACTTTGGAGTTTTTTTGTACTTGAAGAATTTGATTTTCAAGTTCGGTTTCGTAACTGCATTCCTCTACATCGCGGATAATGCCCATTGCCACAGGCAATTCGGGCTGGTGCATTTGCGCAAGTTTCAGATGCAGAGTGTAGTCCTGCGTTTTGGCATCGTGAATAAGAATATCGCTCTCTTTCACGCCGTTTTCGCCGATTGTAACGGCTTTGATGTTCCAGCCGTCAAGCACAAGTCCTTTGTCGCGGTTTGCGCCGAAAATCATTGGTTTGCCGTGTTCAAGCACCACCGTTTTTTCTACGCGGAGTTCTTTTGACGAGATGTCGGCGTGCGTTCCGTGGTTGAAAATCACGCAATTAACCAGACATTCCACCACCGAAGTACCTTTGTGAGCGTGCGCTGCGAGCAACACCATTTTTGCAGTTTCGGCATCAACGTCAAGCGTGCGGGCAAAAAATGTGCCGCCTGCGCCGAAAGTGAGTTCCGCAGGCAAAAACGCCTTTTCTATCGAGCCGTTTGGCGATGATTTGCTGACAAAACCGCGCGGCGAAGTGGGCGAATATTGCCCTTTGGTCAAGCCGTAAATTCTGTTGTTAAAAAGCAAAACATTGATGTCGATGTTTCGCCGAACGCTGTGAATAAAATGATTTCCGCCGATTGCCAAGCAGTCGCCATCGCCTGTTGCCTGCCAAACGCAGATATTCGGGTTGGCAGTTTTCACGCCGGTAGCAATGGCTGCGCCGCGCCCGTGAATTGAGTGAAAACCGTAAGTATTAAGATAATATGGCAGCCTCGAAGAGCAACCGATGCCAGAGACAACCGCCACATTATGCGGAGCAACGCCGATTTCCGCCATTGCTTTTTGCAGCGTTGCAATTAATGCGTGGTCGCCGCAACCAGGACACCATTTTACAGTTTGGCTGCTTTTGAAGTCCTTATTTGTATATTCCATAAAAGACTAAAAGTTAAGATTGTATGTAAGATTCTTTCAGATATAAATTAAGTCTGCAAAGGTACAAATATTTTTTCAAACAAAAAAAGGCTGTTTTTAAATTTTTTTTTGGCACGCAGATAAAACGCAGATTATCAAAAAATAATCATTTCCCCAACGCGCCGCTGCGCTTTGCATTGGGCTAAATTATATTTGCCTTTCAGGCAACAGTCCGAATTTGCAATGTATGTACAACCTTTTGGCTGAAAGCCAAACATATTTTAGCCCAACGCATCGCGTTGGGTAAATGATAACACCCACCATTTGCGCCCTGAAAGGGCAGCATAATTTTTTACGCTGTTATAAATTGCCAATAATACAAACAAATACCCACAAAAAACCAAATCCCCCCCCAACGCGCCGCTGCGCTTTGCATTGGGCTAAATTATATTTGCCTTTCAGGCAATAGTCCGAATTTGCAATGTCTGTTCGCACTTTGTAGAGAAAAGGCATTGCCTTTTCTCTACATTGAAAAAAACCGCAACACATTTCTAAAAACGTGTTGCGGGTTGATTTTTTGTCTGAACTGTGATTTTAATATGATTTAATTGATTAATGTGATTAAAACAAAATCATAAAAATCATTCTAATCATTTTTAAAATCACAGTTCAGACAACTATTTTTTTATAAATCTTTCTGTTTTTGTTCCTCTGTCTGTTTCGATTTTGATTAAATAAACACCTGCGGGCAAACTCGAAACATTGATTGTTTGTCCGCCGTTGTGTAGGGGCAGGGCGCGCCCTGCCCCTACTGCGCAACCCGAAACATCAAATATTTCTACCGAATTAATATTACCTTCTGAATTTTCAATTTTCAATTCATCATTCACAGGATTGGGATAAATAATAACTGAATTATCCGTGATTTCATTTATACCCATTTCTGCGCCCAAAGTGGTGAATGTTCCCTCTTTGGTATCTAAAATTGAGTTGTTTTCGCCGAGCGTTTCCATTTTGTAAAAATAGGTCGTGTTTTCTGACAGATTGGTTACTTTTATGTTAAATGCTGACGGCAGGTCTTCGGTATGTTG
Source organism: Prevotellaceae bacterium (assembly GCA_031260925.1). GTDB lineage: Bacteria > Bacteroidota > Bacteroidia > Bacteroidales > Paludibacteraceae > F0058. The sequence continues at coordinate 4,090 of JAISKN010000167.1, forward strand.
CGGAATATGCTGCGGGGCGTTCTGTCCGAATACAATGCCTGTCAGTTGTCCGTAGGCATTTAATTCGAGCGAGCAGATAATATCGGTGTGGTTTGAGCCGTATATTATCAACGTGTAACCTGTTGCATCGGCGTTTGCACTCCAAGCAACCTGCGCTGTGGTGGTGTCGGGTACAACTATTATGCTTTGACCGTTGGGCAATGTTATTGAATCTGTAACCTCGCCTATGCCGTTAAACTCGAAGATTGCAGTAAGCGCAATATCCTGCGTAACCGACAGTGTGCGGGGATTGTAGGTATTGTTATCACTCCATTTTAGAAAATAGTAACCACTATTTGGATATGCCTGAATTGTTGCCTGCGGATTGGTGCAGGTTGGCTGCTGCGTAACCTGCGCACTGCCTTTTGCATTGTCATTGCTTTGTACTGCGATTGTATTTTGTGCAAGAATATCTACAAAATCATAAAAATCGCCTGACCACGCAGCAGAGTTTTGATAATGTATTTTCATTCCACACGGAATATATACAGGTATATAATTAGGCACATTATCAAATGTATGTGTAGTTATTGTCGGCACAGGCGGAGTTGATTTATAACTTGTGATTGATGTTAACCCGCTGCAACTAGCAAAAGCATAATCGCCAATACCAGTAACGGAGTTGCCAATAGTTAATGAAGTCAAATGATTACAATTTCGAAAAGCATAATTTCCAATAGATGTAACAGTATTAGGAATAGTTAAAGTACCTGTTATGCCACTGCAACCATAAAAAGCATAATTTCCAATAGAAGTAACAGCATTAGGAATAGTTAAAGTACCTGTTAACCCGCTGCAATTATAAAAAGCATAATCAGGAATTTTAGTTACATTCGTTCCTATATTAAGTGTTGCAAGTGCCGTACAGCCCTGAAATACAGGATATGAAGAACTTCCCATTGTTGTACAGTTTGTGGCATTAAAATTTACTGTGGTTAATCCGCTGCAATCTTGAAAAGCCTGAATCTCAATAGTCGTAACATAATTAGGAATAGTTACAGATGTTAAACCGCTGCAATTATAAAAAGCACAAGCTTCAATAGAAGTAACCGAATTAGGAATAGTTATTTGCCCAGTTTTTCCAGCAGGGCATTGAATTAAAGTAGTTTGTGTTTTATTATACAATATTCCGTCAAGAGAACTGTAATTAGGATTATTTGCACCAATATTTATTGATGTTAAACTGCTGCATTCCAGAAAAGCATAATATCCAATAGAAGTAACAGAATTAGGAATTGTTACAGAAGTTAAACCGCTGCAATTTCTAAAAGCATTATTTCCAATAGAAGTAACCGAATTAGGAATAGTTATAGATGTTAAACTACTGCAATTACCAAAAGCAGCAACTTCAATAGAAGTAACCGAATTAGGAATAGTTATAGATGTTAAACTACTGCAATTATCAAAAGCACAAAATCCAATAGAAGTAACAGCATCAGGAATAGTTACAGATGTCAACCCGCTGCAATTATAAAAAGCATAATTACCAATACCTGTAACTCCGCTGTTTATTACCAACGTTTTAATATTTCCACGTTGAGAATACCAAGGGGCATAATTGCCATAACTATAATTAGGCATATTACCTGTACCTGTAATGGTAAGCGTAAGATTGCTGCCTGTACCTGTAATAGTGTATGAAGTGGCAGCGTAAGAATTTACTGCAAAAATAGCAGCCATTAAAAGAAAAGTAAATTTCAAAAAATTTCCCCTACTCCTCACGTTTTTCGGACTGACGCGGCTTTTTGAAATGGTTTCTCGCCCCATTGCGCTGCTACTGAAAGCACTCGCTGTTGTTTGTGTAAAATTATTCATAAAAAATAAAGATTGCGGACTGCAACTCTTTATCTCTAAAAAGCAAATCGGCGTGAAACCATTTTTTGCTTATTTTTTGAATCGAGGTTTCTGGAATACCTATATATGTTATAAGCGCAAACAGCCACGCCATAGCGTGAACTTGTTGCATTCTTAATCTCCATATATTTGAATTTTTCCAGAATTCGATTCAGAGAAATAAGAGCGTAAGCCCTGTTTAAAAAATATTTTGTTAAATTATGTTTGCATAAAGTTTTTATTTTTTTGAAAGTACAAAAGTAGTTATTTTCTTAATTCGTTTTTTAATAATTCGTAAATTTCTGTCCAAGATTTATTTTGTAAATTATTGTGTATAAAATATTTATACGTTTTTGACGAGAAATAAACGTATCGCTGCCGTGATAAACTCTCATCGCAAACCTCCATTTTTATAACAAACTTTATAAATATCCTGCACTGCCCAAAATGGGTTATCGGTATGCAAAGCCCACCAACAATCAAAAATATACTGCAAACCGCCGTATTTTTTCAGGTAAAAAAATGCGCTTTGCCTGTCCATTTTGAAAGTTGAAGCAAACTTTTCAATAATGAAAGTTACAAAACTAATTCTATTGGATATTTCTTCGTTCATTGCAAATATTTTTTTTGAAAGTGCAAAAGTACAAAATAACTATGACTTGTACAAGCCGTTAAAAAACTACAAATTATTATTTTTTTCATAAATGATTTTTTTTTTATAATTTTGTGCGATATTTTTATTAGAACAAAGACCGTTGTTAATTTTAAATTGTAAATTGTAAATTATTAATCGGGAACTCCTAATAATTGACAAAAAATCAAAAATAGGTGTCATTGCGGGCTTGACCCGCAATCGCTCGCAAGTGTTTTCAATCGATTGCGGGTCAAACCCGCAATGACAGGTATGATGTTTTTATGTCACATATTGAAAAATTTAATTTTTAAAAGTATCCAATCATAAATCGTAAATCTAAAATCGTAATTCGTAATTCATAAATCGTAAATCAAAAAAAATCTATTATTATGAAAAAAGAAATTGTTATCGTTTCTGCTGCGCGTACTGCTATCGGCAGTTTCAACGGCGCATTAAGCGGCTTTTCGGCTGTGGAAATCGGCGTATTTGCTGCCAAAGAGGCAATCCGCAGAGCAGGCATTTCACCCGAAATTATTGACGAAACCATTGTCGGCAACGTGCTGACGGCAGGCGCAGGACAAAACCCCGCGCGCCAAATTGCCATTCACTCAGGCGTGCCTGTGGAGAAACCCGCAATGACATTAAATATCGTTTGCGGGTCGGGCTTGCGGGCGGTGTCGCTTGCAGCGCAGATTATCGCGGCGGGCGATGCAGAGGTAATACTCTGCGGCGGCGCGGAAAGTATGACCAACGCGCCCTATGCTTTGCCCAACGCCCGCAACGGCTACCGAATGGGAGACGGCAAACTTGTTGATACAATGGTAAAAGACGGCTTGACAGAGGCGTTTTCCAATGTTCATATGGGCTTGACCGCCGAAAATGTTGCTGAACAGTGGAACATTTCGCGCGAAGAGCAGGACAGTTTTGCATTGCAAAGTCAATTAAAATGCGAAAATGCGCAAAAGACAGGAAAATTTGCCAATGAGATTGTAAAAATCGAAATTCCGCAGAAAAAAGGCGACCCGAAAATTTTTGATACTGACGAATTTCCACGCGCAGGAGCAACGCTTGAGGCATTAGCGAAACTCCGCCCCGCGTTCAAAAAAGACGGCACAGTTACCGCAGGCAACGCATCGGGCATCAACGACGGCGCGGCGTTCCTTGTTGTTATGTCAAAAGAAAAAGCCGACAGTTTGGGCATTAAACCGCTCGCAAAAATCAAAAGTTACGCAACGGCAGGGCTTGACCCGCAAATTATGGGCTACGCGCCTGTGCCTGCCACGCAAAAGGCGTTGGAGAAGGCGGAAATGAAAATTGAGGACATCGAACTTGCTGAGGCAAATGAGGCGTTTGCCTCGCAGGCAATAGCCGTAGTGCGCGACCTGCGCCTCAACCCCGAAATCGTCAATGTCAATGGCGGCGCAATCGCGCTCGGACACCCGATTGGCGCGTCCGGCGCACGCATTCTCACCTCGCTCATCTACGAAATGAAACGCCGCAACGCCCGCAACGGCTTGGCAACGCTCTGTATCGGCGGCGGAATGGGAACGGCGGTGATAATTGAAAATGTTTTTTAATGATTATTTTTTAATGATTAATAAAAAAATGTAACACTCTTTTAATAGTGTGTTATATTTTTTTGTACTTTTGCACTCAAAAAAATACTATTATTAGTTTAATTTAATTTATTTTAATTATGAAAAAGAAAATATTTATCTGTTTATCAGCCATTTGCGCTTTATATTTTGTTTCCTGCGAAACTGAAAACGACCGTCAAAGAGCAATGATTGTCGGCAAGTGGAATGTGGAAAAATACACTGTAAATGATATTGTTAAAGAAATTTCTGAGAAATGGTATCAATTTAATGAAAATGGTACTGCTTCGGTGTATTATGACAAATATACGGAAGAAATTTCATTCTATCATTGGAATTACAAAAATAATATTTTTCACTTTTACGGTTCTTCCTTAAATTATAATGCAAAAATTGAATTACTTACTCAAGATAGTTTGAAGTTGAATTTTATATTAAATGATACATTAACAAATTATATATTGCATTTATCACGCGCAAATTAAAAAATCTATATGTCTAAAAATTTTAAGAGAACAAACGTAACAACAGCCCTGCCCTACGTCAACGGACCCGTTCATATCGGGCATTTGGCGGGCGTTTATGTGCCTGCCGATATTTATGTGAGATATTTGCGGCTGAAAAATGAGGAGGTCGTTTTTATCGGCGGCAGCGACGAACACGGCATTCCCATTACCTTAAAAGCCAGCAAAGAAGGCGTTACGCCGCAAGATATTGTTGATAGATACCACGAAATTATCAAAAAAAGTTTCGAGGATTTTGGCATTTCTTTCGATATTTATTCGCGTACTTCGTCGAAAATTCATCACGCAATGGCATCTGATTTTTTCAAAAAACTGTACGACAAAGGCGAATTTATCGAGCAAACTTCCGAGCAATATTATGATGAAGAGGCAAAGCAATTTCTTGCCGACCGCTATATCACAGGCACTTGTCCGCATTGTCAAAGCGAGGGCGCGTATGGCGACCAGTGCGAAAAATGCGGCACTTCGCTTTCGCCCACTGATTTGATTAATCCGAAATCGGAAATTTCTGGCTCAAAACCTGTGATGCGCGAAACAAAACATTGGTATCTTCCGCTCGACAAGCACGAAAATTGGCTGCGCGAGTGGATTTTGGAAAATCACAAAGAGTGGAAAACTAACGTCTATGGGCAGTGCAAAAGTTGGCTTGATATGGGTTTGCAGCCGCGAGCAGTGAGCCGCGACTTAAATTGGGGCGTGCCTGTGCCGCTGCCGAATGCCGAAGGAAAAGTGCTTTACGTTTGGTTTGACGCGCCGATTGGCTACATCTCAAACACAAAGGAACTGTGTGATAATCAGAATGATAAGTTTGGGACTTGGGAAAAATGGTGGAAAGACGAGGACACGCGCCTCGTGCATTTTATCGGCAAAGATAATATTGTGTTTCACTGCATCGTTTTTCCGGCTATGCTCAAAGCGGAGGGCAGTTATATTTTGCCCGACAATGTGCCTGCAAATGAGTTTCTTAACCTCGAAGGCAAAAAAATTTCGACTTCAAAAAACTGGGCGGTTTGGCTGCACGAATATTTGGTAGATTTCCCCGATAAACAGGACGTTTTGCGCTATGTGCTTACCGCCAACGCGCCCGAAACAAAGGACAACGATTTTACCTGGAAAGATTTTCAGCAGCGCAACAACAGCGAACTTGTGGCTATTTACGGCAATTTTGTTAATCGCACTTTGGTTTTGACACAAAAATATTTCGGCGGCAAAGTGCCTGAACGCGCTGAACTCACCGATTACGACAAAGAGGTATTAAATGAAATCGTAAATCTAAAATCTAAAATCGTAAATTTATTAGATACTTTTCATTTTCGCGAGGCGTTGAAAGAGGCGATGAATTTAGCGCGTATCGGCAACAAATATCTTGCCGACACAGAACCTTGGAAACTCGCCAAAGACAAGGCAAATATGCAGCGCATCGGCACAATTCTAAACGTTGCCCTGCAACTCTGCGCCAATCTGAGCATCGCCTTTGAGCCGTTTTTGCCGTTCAGTTCGGGGAAGTTGAGGGGAATGTTGAATATGTAGCACACGGATAACGCGGATTAGACAGATTTTTATGGAATATAAACCAAATATTCTTGTTGTTTGCGGGCGAAATAAAAAACGTAGCCGCACGGCTGAATTTATTTTCAAAAATGACCATCGATTTAATATTCGTTCTGCGGGAATGAGTGCAAAGAGTGATAGAAAAATTTCTGAAAATGATTTGAATTGGGCTGATTTGGTTTTTGTTATGGAAACAGGACAACGAGCGTGGCTTTTGGGTCTGTACAGACATTTGGAATTGCCAAAAATAGAAGTGCTTGATATACCTGATGAATATGAGTTTATGAACGAAGAACTCATTGATTTATTGATAGATAGAATAAATAATACGTTGAAAATAGTTTATAAAATGGAATAAAAATCCGCGTTATCTGCGTGCTAAAAAAATCATAAAACACACCAATCGGTTGTACAACCAAGTAGTAAAGTTTTTATTTCACTGTTTGGTAAAATAAAAATAAAATATTACCTTTGCAGCAAAAATATTTAAAAAAATGAAGACGCCATTTCAATACGGGAAATTAGCAGAAGAAGGCAATTTTGTTAATCGAATTAACGAAAAAAAAACGTTAAAAACCAATTTGCAGTCGGGCATTAACACTATGCTTATTTCACCGCGCCGTTTAGGAAAATCTTCATTAGTAAAACAAGCGATGAAAGAATTGCAGGTAGAAGACAACTTGTTGAAAATTTGTTTTATAGACGCATTTACCATTCTTACCGAAGAAGAATTTTACAAGGTTTTTGTGCAAGAAATTATCAAATCTACAAGCAGTCAGTGGAAAAATTGGGTAAATACGGCAAAAGAATTTTTAAAGTCGTTTTCGCCGCGCATTTCCTTTGGTAACGACCCTATGATGGATTTTTCTATTGGCATTGATTTTAAGATGCTGAAAGAAAATGAGTTGGAAATTTTGAATTTGCCTGAAAAAATTGCCAAAGAAAAAAATATCAAAATCATTGTTTGTATTGACGAATTTCAAAATTTGGCGCGAATAGGCAGTTACGATGTGTTAGAGAAAAAAATGCGCAGTGTTTGGCAGCACCAACAAAATGTAACTTACTGTTTTTATGGCAGTAAGCGGCATATGATGATGGATATTTTCAACTCTACCGAAAAACCTTTTTATCGTTTCGGACAAATAATGTTTTTGAGTAAAATTGCTGAAAATGAATGGATTAACTTCATTGTTAATAAATTTACAGAAACAGGTAAAGTTATTGCACCTGAATTGGCAAAAAATTTGGTTAATGAAGTGGAATTACACTCGTGGTATGTGCAGCAATTAGCGCATTTTGTTTGGAATATGACTGATAATGAGGTAGATAATGATATTTTACAGCAAGCAATAGGGCAAGTAATCGAAACAAATCTACCATTTTTCAAAACCGAAGCAGAAGCATTATCTGCCACACAGATGAATTTTCTTGTGGCAGTTGCTCGCGGAGAACGCAATTTCAATTCAAAAGAAACAATGGAAAAATACGGTTTGGGAACACCATCTAACATCACAAAAAATAAAAAACTGCTGCAACGAAAGGATTTTTTAGACAAAACACAAGATGGATTTCAATTTCTTGACCCAATCTTCAAAAAATGGCTTTTGAAAGAATATGAATTTACAAATTGAGTAATTTTTGCCGTTAAGTTCGGGGAAGTTACGAAATATGTTGAATATATAGCACACGGATAACGCGGATTAGACAGATTAACACAGATAAAATATGAAACTTTTTAGAATTTGTGCATTTATTTTTCTTATTGTTGTATTTTTGACAGGTGCTTTTTACATTGACCATAGAATTAGCATTTATGATATGGCTTTTTATGCAGGAAAAGACGATGGCATACTCGCAAGATTAGAATGGAACTGTTTAATTTCAACAATATTTTATTGTGTAATGACAAAACGTAAAGGTTTGTATCGTATTTTAATGGCATTGTTTGGCTTTATTACTACAATATTATTGAGTTTTGCTACTTATTTAATTGCATATAAAATAAATGATATTTTCATTCATTTAGTATCATTTGTTTTAACAGTTTTATGTTTTTATATAATTGAATTTTCATTTAACAAGAAAAAATCCGCGCAAATCCGTTAAATCCGCGTTATCTGCGTGCTAAAAAAATGCTATTTACAAGAAACATTTTTATTCATTTTTTGCTATTTATAAGAAACATTTTTGTACCTTTGCAAGAAAAATATTTTTATGGAAAGTTTAGTAAAAATTTATTTAAGATTATTGCAGGAAACAGATGCAAATGATTTTCGGTATCTCTATCAGAACGTTGATTGGGACGAAAGGTGCATTGCTATTATTGGTGCAAAAGGTGTTGGAAAAACCACAATGTTGCTGCAACACATTAAATCTACTTTTGCAAATAAAAATGACGCACTTTTTGCAAGTTTAGACAATACTTGGTTTGCCAATCATACTATTTTTGAATTGGCAGACGAGTTTTATATGAATGGCGGCACTCATTTGTTTTTAGACGAAATCCACCATTATCCTGCTTGGGCAACAGAAATCAAAAACATTTACGACAGTTTTCCAAAACTGAAAACAGTTTTTACAGGTTCTTCGCTTTTGCAGATTTACAAATCAACGGCGGATTTGTCAAGAAGGGTTGTTTATGAAAATTTGGAAGGTTTGTCTTTCAGAGAATTTTTGAAGTTTGAAAAAATCGCCGATTTTCCTGTGCTTTCTCTTAATGAAATTGTTGAAAATCACCAAAATATTGCCTTTGGAATTACAGAAAATCTGAAAATAATGCCATTGTTTAAAAAATATTTGAAAAACGGCTATTATCTGTTTTACAAAGAAGGCTTAAAAAAATACGAAACAAAATTGCAGGAAGCGATAAATAATGTGATTGATGTAGATATTCCTGCCATTGAAAATATTGAGTTTGAATCTCGTCATAAATTGAAAAAATTGTTGGCAATTCTTTCAACATTAGTTCCATACACGCCAAATATTACAGATTTAAGCAATGCGATAGACAGCAACAGAAATAATACTGTCAAGTATTTATCCTTGTTGGCAAATGCAAAGTTGTTGAACTTGGTTTCGTACAAAAACAAGACGATTGGCGACCTGACAAAACCAGATAAAGTTTTGTTAAACAACACCAATTTGTCGTATTTATATGGCGAAAATGCAAACATTGGCAGTGCAAGAGAAACATTTTTTGTCAATCAGTTAAACGCAATTTCAAACGTTATTCTTGCACCGCAGGGCGATTTTATGGTAGATAAATACATTTTTGAAGTTGGCGGTAAAAACAAAACTTTTGACCAGATTAAAGATATTCCGAACAGTTTTGTTGTAGCCGGTGATATTGAAATAGGACATAAAAATAAGATACCGCTTTGGCTGTTTGGATTTTTATATTAAAAAAAATCATAAAATAATTTTGTAATTTGTAAGAAATTTATTACTTTTGCAGCGATGGAAATTAACAATAAAAATATTGTCAGAATTGTGCTAAAATCGAATGAATATCACGAATATTTTAATTCGCTTGACAGGCGCACACAAGAAAAATACGACTACACTATCAACATTATGCAAACTCAAAAAGTTGTGAATGAAAAGTTTGTAAAAAAATTGCAGAACAGCGATTTTTACGAAGTGCGCGTTTCCATTGGCACAAACGAACATCGCACAATTCTTGCAACGGCTGACAATCCGAATTTCCAACTTGCAACTCGTATTGTATTGCTAAATTCATTTTTGAAAAAAGACGAAAAGCAATACAGACGGGAAATTGAAAAAGCAATTACAATAATCAATAATATGGAGGAATAAATTATGATTATCAACGAGAAAAAATTAGCAAAACTGCGCCGTGCCGATGAGCATTTCGATGAATATTACGGCAAACAGGGAACGCCCGAAAGAGAAAATTTTGAAGGGCGAACATTGGCATATTATTATGCCGAACTGTTAAAAGAAAAACGGCAAAAAGACGGCTTAACGCAGTTGCAACTTGCCGAGCGCGTAGGAAAAAAGCGTGAATATATAGCCGCATTGGAAAAAGGCGAAACAGATATGCAATTATCAACTTTCTTCATCATTTCCAACGCTTTAGGGTTGCGGTGGCAGTTGTTGGTATAAAAAACTTATAATATATGATAAATAACGAAAATATTTCAGGGGATTCCCGCCTTCGCGGGAATGACAGATTGAGTTGGGACGATTTCGGGCGCACCGATTTACTTCCCGCAGGACACGCGCTCGGCGAAGTCGGGCTTTTGTTTGAAAAAATAGAAGACGAGGCGATTGAGGCGCAAATTCAGAAATTGGAAGACACCAAAAAAAATAATGAGATTGCGGGTCAAGCCAGCAATGACGCAGCAGCAGTGAAAGAAACCGTTGCGTTTGAAGATTGGGAGAAACTTGATATTCGCGTAGGAACGGTTTTAGAGTGCGCCAAAGTGCCGAAAGCCGACAAACTTTTGCAGTTCAAAATCGCTGACGGCAATGGCGAGCGCACGATTTTATCGGGCATTGCTGCGTATTACCCAGAGCCTGAAAAACTTGTCGGCTCGCAAGTGTGCTTTATCGCCAACTTTGCCCCGCGAAAACTGCGCGGCATCGACAGCGAAGGAATGATTTTGTCTGCACAACTGCCTGACGGCAAACTGATTATGATACAGCCAAAAGACAAAATAGAAAACGGAAGTTGCGTGTGTTAGAAATTCCAAAATTTCAGATTTCAGATTTCAGATTAGGAAAACCTAAACAAAAATGTAAAACCTAATTTGAAATTTTGAAATATGAAATATTGAAATATGAAATCGAATAAAATGATTGAGCAAAAAAACTTAATAAAAATCGGCAAAACGATAAAGACACACGGAATTTTTGGTGAAATTCTGTGCAGTTTTTCTGTTGATTTTTCTGAAAATTTTTTAGAGTATCTTATAATCGAAGACGATGGAATTTTTGTTCCGTTTTTTGTGGAAAACCGCAGAGGCAAAGGCAATTTTGATTTTTTTGTAAAATTTTGCAATATTAATGACGATTTTCAGGCAAAAAATCTTTGCCACAAAGAAATTTTCACAGATAAAAAACTTGATTTTGAGGAAGATATTGAAAATGTTTCGTTCGATTTTTTTGTCGGCTACAAAATTATTGACGAAAAAAGCGGTGAAATCGGCACTATAACTTCCATTGACGACAGCACTCTGAACACGCTTTTTGAGGTCGGCGACAAACTCATTCCCGCAAGCGAGGAATACATTACTGATATTAACCACAAAAAGAAAATTATTTATACAGATTTGCCAGAAGGACTTTTGGAAATATAATTTTTTTGTCCACAAATTACACAAATTTACACAAAAATATTTTTCAACTTTTAATTTTTAACTCAAATGTCTGTATATCAATGAATTACCTCAAAATTTAAAATTTAAAATTTAAAATTTAAAATTATTTTGCGTAAAGTGTTGTATAAATGAAAAAAAAGCAGTAATTTTGCGCGCTTTTTTAAAACTTTAAAATTTATATAAAATGAAAGTAAGAGCATCAGTAAAAAAACGCAATGACGACTGCAAAATTGTAAGGCGTAAAGGGCGTTTGTATGTTATTAACAAAAAAGAGCCTCGAATGAAACAACGTCAGGGCTAATGTTTAATTTTATTAAAAAAATCTTATGGCAGTAAGAATTGTAGGAGTAGATTTACCCCAAAACAAACGTGGGGAGGTTGGCTTGACTTATATCTACGGAATAGGTCGCAGTAACGCACGCAAGATTTTACTCGACGCCGGTATTGACTTTGACACGAAAGTGCAAGATTGGTCAGATGAACAGGCAGGTAAAATTCGCGAGATTATCGGAGCAAAATTCAAAGTTGAAGGAGAACTCCGAAGTGAAGTGCAACTCAACATCAAGCGATTGATGGACATTGGTTGTTACAGAGGCGTACGACATCGTAATGGTTTGCCCGTTCGCGGACAAAGCACCAAAAACAATGCCCGCACGCGCAAAGGCAAAAAGAAAACGGTTGCTAACAAGAAAAAAGCAACTAAATAATTATTAACCCTTAAAAAAATAAGTTGATATGGCAAAGAAAACGGTAGCAACCAAAAAAAGGGTGGTAAAAGTTGATGGTGTAGGACAACTTCACGTTCATTCATCTTTCAACAATATCATTGTAACTCTTGCAAACGGCGATGGACAAGTAATTTCGTGGTCGTCAGCAGGAAAAATGGGCTTCAGAGGTTCTAAAAAGAACACTCCGTACGCTGCGCAAATGGCAGCACAAGATTGCGCAAAAGTCGCTTTCGACTTGGGATTGCGCAGAGTTAAGGCTTATGTGAAAGGACCTGGCAACGGTCGTGAATCTGCTATCAGAACAATTCACGGCGCAGGTATCGAAGTAATGGAAATTGTTGACGTTACGCCGCTTCCACATAACGGTTGTCGTCCTGCAAAACGCAGAAGAGTATAAACATTTAAAATTTTTTGAAAAATGGCAAGATATTTAGGACCTACATCAAAAATAGCGCGCAAATTCGGCGAACCGATTTTCGGACCCGACAAAGCGCAGGCAAAACGTAACTATCCTCCGGGACAGCACGGACAAAACAGAAGAAAAAAGACTTCTGAGTACGGCATTCAGTTAAAAGAAAAACAGAAAGCCAAATATACATACGGAGTGTTGGAAAAACAGTTCCGCAATCTTTTTGAGAAAGCGCAATCAAAGAAAGGCATCACAGGCGAAATTCTTGTTCAACTGCTCGAATGCCGTTTGGACAACGTTGTTTTCCGCCTTGGAATTGCTCCTACAAGAGCAGCAGCGCGTCAGTTGGTTTCGCACAAGCACATTAATGTAAATGGCAGCGTGCTTAATATCCCTTCTTACCAAGTTAAGCAGGGCGATATTGTCGCAGTGCGCGAAAAAGATAAATCTCTTGTGGTTATCACAGAGTCTTTGAACGGTTTTAATCACGGAAAATATCCGTGGGTAGAATGGGACAGTCATCTTATGGCGGGAAAATTTTTACATATTCCCGAAAGAGCCGATATTCCAGAAAATATCAAAGAGCAACTTATTGTCGAATTGTATTCTAAAGCATAAAACGATGTCTTCAATATTAGCATTTCAAAAACCTGAACAGGTTACATTAGTTGATTCAAACGAGTATTTTGGAAAGTTTGAGTTCAGCCCGCTTGAACCCGGTTTTGGTACAACAGTCGGCAATGCGCTGCGCAGAGTTTTGCTCTCTTCGCTCGAAGGCTACGCTATTACTTCGGTAAAAATCAGCGGAGTTTCGCACGAATTTGACACAATTCCCAACGTCATTGACGATGTAACGAATATCATTTTGAATTTAAAAGAAATTCGTTTTATCAATACCGTAGATGGCGAAGAGACAGAAACGGCTTCGATTTCGGTTTCGGGCAAAGACGTTCTTAAAGCAGGCGATTTTGGCGAAAATCTCGTTTCGTTTGAAATTCTCAACCCCGAACTCGTAATCTGCAAAATGGACACAAGCGCATCTTTTACAGTAGAAATTACTGTTGAAAAAGGTCGCGGTTACTTGCCAGCAGACGAGAATATAAATTTGCCGAAAGAAATCGGAGTAATCGGCGTTGATGCCATTTTTACTCCTATTCGCAACGTGCTGTATACTGTTGAGCCAGAACGTGTTGAACAAAAAACCGACTATGATAAGTTGATTTTGGAAATTTCAACTGACGGCTCAATTCACCCGAAAGAGGCTTTGAAAGAGGCTGCAAAAATTCTTATTCAACATTTCGTTATGTTCTCTGATGAAAAAATCTCTTTGGAGGCAACACCAGAAGACACAGGCGATGAGTTTGACGAAGATATTTTGCATATGCGCCAACTTCTAAAAAGCAATTTGGTTGATTTAGACCTTTCCGTTCGCGCTATTAACTGCCTGAAAGCAGCAGACATCGAAACTCTCGGCGATTTGTGCAGAATTACACGCGCCGAACTGTTGAAATTCCGCAACTTCGGTAAAAAATCGCTCACGGAACTTGATGAAAAATTGGAAAGCCTTAACCTTTCATTCGGTATGGACCTTTCAAAGTATAAATTAGATAAAGATTAATAAAAAAAATGAGACACAATAGAAAATTTAATCATTTGGGACGCACTGCATCGCACCGTTCGGCAATGTTAGCAAATATGGCTTGTTCGCTTATTAAGCACAAACGCATCTCCACTACTGTGGCAAAGGCAAAAGCATTGAGAATTTTTGTTGAGCCGTTGATTACAAAAGCAAAAGACGATACAATGCACTCGCGCAGAGTTGTTTTTTCAAACTTGAAAGACAAGTACGCAGTAACGGAACTGTTCCGCGAAATTTCGGTGAAAGTTGCCGACCGTCCGGGAGGTTACACCCGCATTCTGAAAACAGGACACCGTCTTGGCGATGCTGCCGATATGTGCTTTATTGAATTGGTTGATTACAACACAACTTACATTAAGGAAGATAAGAAATCAACGAAGAAAACAACGCGCCGCGCAGGTAAAAAAGCATCTGAAAAAACAAATACAGAGCCTGTTGTAAAAGAAACTGTTAAGGAAATAACAGCGGAGGTAAAAGAAGAAGTTGTAGAAACTCCAGAAGTTGAAACTGTTGAGGTTGAAACAGCCCCAGAAGTTGCCGAAACCGAAGAGCCGAAAGCAGAATAATCTTTTAGATTTATAATAAAACAAAAAAAGAGAGTTGCAAAGGCTCTCTTTTTTGTTTTTTTTGAAAAATTATTTATCAAAAATTGCTTTAATCGGGTTTAAAAATCTTTCTATTAGGCGCAAATCGTCAGTGATAATTTCTGCCTGTCCGCTCATTTGCTGGCGGAATATCAGCGTTTTGCGGTATGTAGTTTGTAGATTTTCGGGCAATTC
>JAISKN010000204.1 GCA_031260925.1 Prevotellaceae bacterium
TTCGGCTTCGCAAGAGCAATGTTCGTGGCTGTGCGAATGCGAATGACAGGAACATTCGTTTTCGTGCGAATGGCAACCGCATTCGTGTTCTTCTGCGTGGTGGTGTTTATGCGACATAAATTTAATATTTTAGTGCAAAGGTAAGAAATTTTTTTTACAAAAAAATACTTAAAAATAATGATTTTTTTACAATAAGTAATTAAAAAAAGCGATTTAATACAAACCACTTTTTCTTAAATTTTATTCAGTTTATTTTTTCTTTGTTTTTGTTTTTTCGGGCTGTTTTGCCAATTTTTGCCACATTTCAGGATGTGCATCAAGGTATTTTTTCATTGAAACATAGCCGTCGTGGTAGATTTTTTTGAAATTTTTGAAACTGAACTCATCATATTTTACGTTCGATTGCGGCTCAATCAGCACATCGCAAAGTTGCCGCCCTGCTTGTGAATTTTCCGAAATTACAAGTTGCAAACTCCTCATTAATATGTCTTTAATGTTGTTTGCCTGCGTAAATTCATAGTCAGGTTTTACATCAACGCCGATTAACAAAGTGCATTCCTTGCGTATTGCCTGAGCGGGAAAATTGTTTAGAACGCCGCCATCAACATAAACCATATCGTTAATATCAACTGCCTCAAAGACGGTCGGAATTGCAGACGAGGCAAGAATATAAGGGATAAGTTCGCCTTGATTAACAAACTCCGCTTTGCCTGTCGTCAGGTTTGTAACGCAGATAAAAAGCGGGAGTTTCAGTTCCTCAAAAGTATTGTGTGGAATATATTTTGTCAGCACTTTGAGAACGTTTTTTTGAGAAGAAAGCCCAAGTTGCCCGCGTTTTAAAGTAGGCGCAAGAATATTTATAGGGTGGTCGAATTTCTCGTTTTTTATAAATTCGTAAATTTCGTTCGGGCGGTAGCCGTTTGCGTAAAACGCGCCAACAATGCTGCCCATACTTGCTCCCGCCACAATTTCTGGATAAATGCCGCAGTCTTCCAACGCCTGCAACGCGCCGATATGCGCAAAACCCAACGCGCCGCCGCCGCTTAGCACAATGCCGACTTTATATTTTTGTTTTTGCGCGGAAGTATTAAATAGGAACATA
Organism: Prevotellaceae bacterium; assembly: GCA_031260925.1. Taxonomy (GTDB): domain Bacteria; phylum Bacteroidota; class Bacteroidia; order Bacteroidales; family Paludibacteraceae; genus F0058. The sequence continues at coordinate 1,103 of JAISKN010000204.1, forward strand.
GACATTATAATTAAAAGGGTTAGTTTTTTCATATTTTAAAAAGATTAAAGATTAAAGAACAAGGGACAAAGACTGACAAAAAGATATTTCAGATAAAAGATGTTTATATACTTTAATCATTTTTTTGTATGTTTTAATAAAAAAATTGTTGATTTTGTTATTGATTTGCTGCAAAAAGTGTGCCAAATAAGTTTAAAAACTAAAAATCACTGACCACTAACCACTGCACCGCAAGCCGATAAGAATTAAGTCCTAAGCCTGCAATTACGCCTGTGGCATATTTTGAAATCAGCGAAACGTGCCGTTCTGGCTCGCGGCTGAAAATATTTGAGATATGTACCTCGATGCAAGGCTTTGCAACGGCTTTTACCGCATCGGCAATCACCACCGAAGTATGCGAATAGCCGCCTGCGTTAAGCACAATTCCGTTAGAGGTTTCGCCTGCCTGCTGAATAAAATTCACAATTTCGCCTTCGATATTCGACTGAAAACAGTCAAATTCGATGTCTGAAAACTCTTTTTTTAGTTGCTCAAAAAAAGTTTCAAACGATATATTGCCGTAAATTTCAGGTTCTCGCTTGCCCAAAAGATTGAGGTTTGCGCCGTTGATAATTGTTATCTTCATTTTTTTAGAGGTTTTAGCATACAGATGACACAGATTAAATGGATTTACACAGAAAATATAAAAATCTGTGATTGTCTATTAAAATCTGTGTCATCTGTGTGCTGTAAAAACAACCATTGTCGGAGTTATGTGACTCGAACACACGACCTCTACGTCCCGAACGTAGCGCGCTACCAACTGCGCCAAACTCCGATTTTTTGTTAGTAATCAGTAATTAGTTATCAGTTATCAGTTATTAGATACGAGGCGCAAGTTTTTTCTAATTACTCATTACTGATAACTAATTACTAATTACTTGTGTCTAATTACTATTCCAAGTCGGGATGACAAGATTTGAACTTGCGACCACACGCCCCCCAGACGCGTACTCTACCGGGCTGAGCTACATCCCGCTCATTAATTTCAGATTTCAAAATTTCAAATATATCAATACGCACTGATAATTCAAAAATTTTCAAAATCGGGCTGCAAAATTAATAAAAAATTATGACTTATAAATTATAAATTATGATTTTTTTTGCGATAAAAAATCATTCGCAATAAACTGATAATCAGATATAATTAATCATTAATCATTAAAAATTAATCATTTATTTCTAAAAAACGCACTTCGTTTTCGAGATTTTTCACCTCTTTTTCGAGCGATTTTTGCAGATTTTCAAATGAAATTATTTTTTCTTTGAAGATAAAACGTTGCGGACTTTCGGCAAAAAAATAATCTTTCCGCAAATTTTCAAGCATCTTTTTTGTGTTTTCGAGTTCGGCGGCTTTTTGCTGCCAAATCACAAATTTTTCCTGCGCAGCCTGATTTTTGAAATCAGCCAAAGCGTGATATATTATTGTGTCGGTAATTACAAAGGTAAATGCGGCTGTGTCATTGCGGGCTTGACCCGCAATCGTTTTTTGATTTAGCGATACCGTGTCAAGCACGGTATGACAGGCGGGGGCTTTCACAAAATCCTTTATCTGTGCCGCCTCGCGCAGTTCCTCAGTTGTGCGGTCTCTCAAAATATTTTTTTCGGAATTATATATAAATGTGTAGATTGCAATTTTTCCTGTCGGCAAATTTCTATCGGAGGCGAAGTAGCCGAGTTTTTGCGTTTCGTCAATCACCATCAGGTAATCGTTGGCGGGCGAGTTGAACGGCATACCGATATTTTGCGGCAGCAGATATTCGCCCGAAGGCTTGGCGCGCGACATAAAAATATCGTAACCGCCGAGCGTGTTGTGCGTGGAGGCGAAGTAGAGCGTAATTCCGTCAGACAGCACAAAGGGGTAGTTTTCGCCTTTGTTGAAATTTGCCTGCTCAAAAATTGGCGTTGGCTCGCTCCAGCCGTTTAAAAATTGGTTTGATTGATAGAGCGCAGTTTGCGAGTTTTCGGTTTTTGCAAAAATTTTTCTATCCTGTTTTCCTGTAAGAAATCCAAAAAGATGTTCTGCAACATATTTTTCTTCGTAAATAAAACCAATTTCAGAGTTTTTGGGGAAATATTTTAAAATTTCGTCTGCATTTACTACAATGCTGTCAATAAACTGCACATTTTCAACACGTTGCAGCATTTCAGCAGCCATTGCCGAGCGGCGTTCCGAGCGTGTGTCGCCGCTTTTGGCAAAACATTCGGCGGCTTTGTCAAATTCATAATTTGTATAAAAATCTTCGCCCATTGTTTGATATTGTTCGGGCGTAATTTTATCTTTTTTTTGTGAATATACGAAAAAAGAGTTAAATATGGTTAAAAGCAGGATAACGGCAATATTTTTTTTCATAATTAAAAAACTTTGGCACGGATTTTGTTTAATCTTTTAATGAGTCATTTTTGTAACGAAAATTGTTTTTTGGTTAAACATTTTGGTAAAGATGGGAAAGTTGTGAAACTGTTCCATTTTTCTTTTTATCGTTTCTGTACCAAAACCCACGCACCTTCGTATTTGTCCTGCACTTCTACTGCCATTGCTTTTGCGGTTTCGTAAGTGTCGTACGATGCCAACAAAACGCGGTACATTTCATTTGTATTTATCACCACAATCGGGCTGTAACCCTCTTTTTTCAAGTATTCTTTGAGGCGTTGCGCGTTTTCTTTATTTTGAAAAGTGCCTACAACTACGCTATATGTTTTCAATTTTGACATATCGTCAAGCGAAACCATCATAAATGTTTCTTCGCGCATTTCCTGTTGTTTAGGCTCTGGCGGCGGTGTTTTTGCAGGTTCTGGCGGAACGGTGTCCTTGATTACAGGGTCGCGCCTGTCTGAATGGGCATTTTCTTCTGTTATAGTTATGGCTTGCGGCTTTGCTTGATATTTTGGTTGAGGTTTTTGTTCATTCGGAATAACTATTGGCGCGTCTTTTGCGGCAGAATATGCCCCCATTGCGCGCGGAATGCTTGCTCTGCACGAAAAAAATAATGCGGCAACAGCACACAGTATTATATATGTTGATATTTTTTTCATATTTTTTTAATGATTAATAACATCTGATATTTTCAGGTGCAAAATTAGTTTTTTTCTTTTAGAATACAAAAATTTTTTATCAACAAATTTTTTTTTTGAAATAAAACGAAAAAAAATGCAAAAACATTTGGAAATTAACGAAACAGTTTTTACCTTTGTGCTTTGAAAAACATAAATTTAAAATAAGTGCTTACAAATTAAAATTTTTAAGTAGGGATTACTTAAATTTTGTAAGAATATACAGAAAAACACACGATAATATTAATGTATTGCTTATTTATGTAATTGTCTGAAAATTAGGCAATTAGACGTTTATTCTATTATTAATAACAAAATTCAAACTGTTCTCTTAATTACAGATTGAAACTAAAAATAATTTTATTTATTAATCAAAAAACATTTTTGAGTATGGGAAACTTTACAAAAAAGATTTGTTTATTCCTGATGCTGTTTGTATTGGGAATAGCAGGTAGTCTGTCCGCACAAACCACTGTCTTTGACGACAACTTTGAAACTGGGACACTAAACCCTGCAAAATGGACACAAAGTCCTGCTGTTGCACCAGTTAATTGGAGCGTAGGCTCTACTTTGGGGCAAGGCATCAGCGAGATTACTCCGCGCAATGGCGGCGGAAGTAATTTTGTGAAACTGTTTTCAGCCAACTATCAGGCTCCTGTAAAATTGATAACGTCTGTTGTCAATCTTGTGGGAATAAATGAGCCGATAGTTGATTTTTGGATGGCTTCGCAAAAATTCGCAGCGGGAACGCGCGACACGTTAAAAGTCTATTTCAGAACTTCCGCAACGGAACCATGGACTTTTATAACTCAATTTATCCAACAAACCAACAGTTGGGAACGGAAAGTTTTGAGAATTAAAAACTCAACTGATTTTGCCAATGCCGCATCTATTCAAGTGGCATTTGAGTGGAACTATGCCAATGCAAAAGGCATCGCGCTTGATGACATCAGAATAGCAGGAGAGCCTGTTTGTTTGTATGTTATCAATATGCGCGCGGCGAACATTACTCATCAAAGCGCGCAGTTGTCTTGGGCTTCAAGCCAATATGCTACAAGCCACACCTTAAAAGTGTCTACAATTCCGCTTGAAAACCCAGCAACAGACATTGCAGATGTCTATAATAATGTAACGGTAACATCAACACCGTATTATGCGGTGGGGCTTGATGCTGAAACTCCATATTATTGGTATGTAAAATCTGACTGCGGTGATGGAGACGTTACTCAATGGTATGAAGGCAAGTCGTTTAAAACAAAATGTTTGCCTTCGGTTGCAGGCGTAATCGGAACTGTTTATAATTTTGAAGGCTCTGACTTTGGCTGCTGGTCAAAAGGCGTTGCGCGTACAGGCGCCTGGACAGCATCTGACCGTACTGCATCTGCCGATTCAGTGCCTGCTGTTGTTACAACGCAATCGCACACTACATCGCATTCACTGCAACTGTTCAGTTATTACGCAGCAGCCGACCCTGTTGCAAAAGTATTGCGTTCTTATGCTGCAACTCCTCAATTAGATATTACTGATATTACTCAATATCAGGTAAAATTTTGGGCGAGACCATCGGTAGCAGGTGCAAGGCTGCACGTTGGAGTAATTTCCGATGTTGATGATATTAACACTATTAATGAAATTGTTTCATTCCCTATGCCTACTGTTGCGTGGGCAGAGTATACTGTTTATCTTAATGGTGCAACCAACGGCGGAAAAGCGATTTCATTTCTTATTGACGCAAATGATATTCAGGTAACTGAACGCATTTACATAGACGATGTTGTTGTATCACTCTCGCCTGAATGCGCAAAACCTGTATTTTTATCTGCAAGCAACCCTACAAGCAGTGGTGCAACTATGACGTGGATAGGCACTTCGCCTACTTATAATATTCAAGTATTTACCGATGCAAGTTCTGTACCTGACGACATCGCGCCTGATTATTCATTTAACGGCGTTACAAGTCCAAAAACACTTACAGGACTTCCTCCTTCTACAACTTTTTATGTGTATGTACAGGGAACGTGCGGTAGTGCGTGGTCAAATGCTGCGGTATTCCAAACAACCCAGCAGCCTGCTGTTTTGCCTTTTACCGAAGATTTTGAAGGACCAATCAAATGGGATTTAGTCAATTCTGAGACCAACAAATGGTTTGTGGGAACTGCTGTAAATCACGGAGGTTCACGTTCTCTCTATATTTCAAACAACAATGGTGCTGCAAACGCATATACAGTTTCGTCTACGACAGCCTCTTATGCTTTTAGACTTTTAAATCTTACAGCAGGTACTACCTACGAATATGGTTTTGACTGGAGAAGTGATGGTGCAAATTCTAACTATGACCTTGCCCGCGCATTTTTGGTGCCGAATAATGTAAATATTGTTGCTGGTAATGCTTATGGAATGGCAGGTTACACTAATACTGTTCCTTCCGGTTGGATAGATATATCTCCTCTATTGCAGTTGCAGGCATCTTGGCAAACATATACGGGAATAACCACCGTGCCGTCTTCGGGTCTTTACAAACTTGTATTTTTCTGGAAAAATGACAATTATGGTGGAACAAACCCTCCTGCCGCTATTGACAATGTGTTCTTTGAAGAACGGCTATGTACAACACCTGAGCAACTTTCATATACTTCTACTACATCAAGTGCCGTAATTGTCTGGGCAGGAACATCTCCTTCGTATCAAGTAAGGGTATTTGCTAATGGCGGCGCGATTGACCCTGATGTTACAACTCCTTTAAGCGATAATACAGTAAGTTCGCCTTCAATCACTCTTACAGGGCTTTCATCTGGTACGGCATACCGTGCTTTTGTTCGCGGTATTTGTGCCGGCGGAAATTCAAGATGGATAGAAGTTTTGTTTGGAACAGACTGCGTTGCTATTGACCAGTGCGTATATAATATTGCATTGCATCATACAACAACAAGCGGCTGGGGTGCCAATAAAATCAGCGTATATTCAAATGGAACATTTGTTGCTGATTATACACTTGTTTCTGGTTTATCTGATGCTACATTCCAAGTTTCGGTTTGCCCTGGCGTAGTAAGTTTTGCTTATAGCAATACTGCTTATACAGGTTATCAAAATTATTTTGAAATATACAAAGAAGACGAGTTAATATTCTCAAAACCAAATAACAATCAATCTTTTGCAACTACTACATTTGATTATGCAGCAGAAAGTTGTTATTCGGAATGCGATAAGCCGATGAATATTACTGTTGCTAATGCAGATGTTTCTGCAAGTGTTACCTGGGTTAGCACAGCGGATTCTTTTACGGTAGAACTGTATGAAGATGTTGAAGGTTTTGATTTTAATACTGCAACTCCTCTTCAACAGACAACAACTGCTGTAACTTCTGTCTCTTTCACAGGTTTAACTCCAAGTACGGCATACATTGTTTATATACAATCACATTGTAACGGCGTTGCAGCGGGTTCGGTTTGGAAACATAAAGCCTTCTCAACTTCGGCGCCTCTTGTTGCCCTGCCATATTTTACAGATTTTGAAACTGTGGCAGAAGACAGTAAATGGTCATTCTCGTCAAATACAGGCGATAATAAGTGGGCAATAGGCACGGCTGCTAAAAACGGCGGTCTCAGAGGTTTGTATATTTCCAACACTAATGGAACGACAAATGCTTATAATACAAATAGCACTTCTTATGCTTATGCTTATGTTAATGTTCCATTGACAGCAGGCGTAGAATATACTGTGGGATTTAACTGGAAAGGTCAGGGTGAAGGCAGTTATGATTTAGGCAGAGCATTCTTGATACCTCAAAGTGTAAATATTGCTAATGGTGCCGATTTTGGTATGACTTACACTACCAATACAACTCCAACAGGATGGATAGACCTTGGCGGAAATGCTGCTACCAATCTTTTAAGTATGCAAACAAATTGGCAAACTGTTGCAGATAAAAAGGTTACAGTAACCACAAGCGGCATTTATTATTTTGCATTCTTCTGGAAAAATGACGGAAGTGCGGGAACAACGCCGCCAATAGCGATAGATAATGTTTCTTTCCTGCATATTGAGTGTGATAAAGTAAAGGACATTAATGTTGTGCCGTCAGATTATTCTGCAAGTGTTTCCTGGACAGGTACTTCTGATACTTATACTGTAAGAGTGTATGAAGTTGCAACAGGTATTGACCCTGACGTAACTGCACCTCTTGTAGAACAGACAGTTCCTACACCTTCGGCATTTATCAGCGGATTGTCGTTGAATACGAACTATATTGTTTATATTCAGGGAAATTGTGATAATAACGGAAACCCGCTGACTTCTGACTGGGTAAGCAAAACATTCAAAACTGTACAGTTTCCTGTTGTTGCATTACCTCTTATTACAGGCTTTGAAACTCCAGCAGATGATGCTACCAACAGCAAATGGATAATTTCATCAAGTGCAGGTTTAACAGGCACAAGTATGAGATGGGCTTTGGGTACAGGTGCAAACAACGGCGGAAACAACGGTCTTTATGTTACCAATGTTGCTGATGGAAATACAAACGCTTATACAATTAACACAACTGCATATTCTTTTGCTTATATTCCTGTTTTATTGACGGCGGGCTTAGAATATAATTTCTCGTTTGATTGGAGAAGTGCAGGACAAGTTAATAATGACTTGGCAAGAGCATTCCTTATTCCTAATACTGTAACAACTCTTTCAGGCACTACTACCGTTATGGCTAACGGACAGTCTGGTACTAACAATAATGTTCCAACAGGCTGGACAGACATTGGCGGAAGCGCTGCTACAAACCTTTTACAGGGACAACCAACAAATTGGCAGCACGTTGCGAAGGTAGTTGCTGCTCCTGCAAGCGGTGTTTATTATATTGCATTCTTCTGGAAGAATAATAACTCAACAGGAACACAGCCGCCAGCGGCAATAGATAATATTTCTTTTGAGCCAGTACCTTGCACAAGACCTTATAATATTACTGTTTCTGCAGCAGATGTTACTGCAACGGCTTCCTGGACAGGTAATTCAGAGTCTTATACTGTAAAATTGTACACAGGTACAACCGCCAACCCTGATGCACCCACACCTGTGCCTTTTGATGAACAGACAGTTACCTCGCCAACGGTATCTTTCACAGGTTTGTCTGGAAACACAGACTACATTGTTTATATACAGGGAAATTGCGACAATGCAGGCTCCCCAATAACTTCGTACTGGGGAAGTAAAACATTTAAAACGTCTTATGCTATTGCTGCTTTACCTCTTATTGCAAATTTTGAGAATACGGCAGACGACAGTAAATGGGTGATTTCATCAAATACAGGTAGTAACAAATGGGCAATAGGCTCGGCAGCACAGGCAGGCGGCAGAAGTCTTTATATTTCCAATAATAATGGCGTTGCTTATGATTACTCAAATAACAGTACATCGTATTCTTATGCCTTTGTTCCGCTTTCGTTGGAAACTGGTCATGACTATACTCTGTCGTTTGATTGGAAAGGTCAGGGCGAAAGCAGTTTTGACTTATTGCGGGCATTCCTGATACCTCAAAGTGCAAATATTGCTAATGGCGCTGATAATGGTATGTCACTCAGTACGAACACAACCCCGACAGGTTGGCTTGACATTGGCGGTAATAATGCTCAAAATATTCTAAACTTGCAATCAAATTGGCAGTCTGTGGAAAAAATAGTATCTGTTCCTGCAAACGGAATTTACTATCTTGCATATTTCTGGAAAAATGACGGCAGTGTAGGAACGCCACCGCCTGCAGCGGTAGATAATGTTTCTTTCTATGAAATACATTGTCCTGTTGTTACAGATATTGCGGTAACAAGCATTACAACTGACGGAGCAAGAATTGAATGGACACCTTCTGCCCTTTCTTATGATGTAAAAGTTTCAACAACCGCTATTAATCCGGAAACTGACCCTGTTGGTGTTGATGGATATGAAATTAATGAATATGGCGGCAATTATGTTGATTTAACAGGATTGACTATTGCAACACAATATTTTGTCTATGTAAGAGCAAACTGCGATAACGGCTACAGCAGTTATTACAATCCAGCCCCTGTTTTATTCTCAACATCTTGCGATGCGTTAGGAGTTCCTTATCCTCAGCATTTTGTAGGTTTTGGTTCGGGCAGCGGAGTATTGCCTCCGTGCTGGAGCGGCACTGAGTTTTTTAGTGCGCCAACTGTCAGCGGAAGCATTCCTTATATTGTAAGCGGAACAGGACCAACAGCATCGAGCGATGGCGACAACCATTCGTTGAGGCTTGATGCAAGACGTGCGGGAGATGATTTTTCGGAGTCGTATGCTGTATTGCCAAGTTTTGATGTGCCTCTTACAGGCTTGCAGGTAATGTTCTCTGCAAAATCGACTGTTGCAGGTTCAAAATTAAAACTCGGAGTAATGTCTGACCCGTCGGCATCATACAGTTTTGAACCTATCAGAGAATATACGCTCGGCACAGATTGGCAAACATACGTAACTATGCTTAATACAGAGGAAGCGGGCGTATATGGCAATCTATTAACCTTTATGGTTAGTGGTGATGGCGAAGATGTTGTTGCATTTACAGCAAACATAGACAATATTTTAATTGATTATGAAAATGATTGTCTTCCACCAAGCAATATTTCTTATGGAAATATGTCAAATGGCTCTGTTACAATCTATTGGGAAACACCTTACACACCAAATACAAGAGACTTTGAGGTGATTGTTGCCACAGTAGATGTGCCTGTAACAGATTTAGGCACGCTTACTCCTGACCAGATTTTAGCAGGTACAACTGCGCTTGCTGCAGATTCTGCAACTGTTTCTGGGTTGTCATTAAATACAACATATTATTATTATGTAAGAATGTTCTGTGAAAATAACACATTCAGCGATTGGTATCCTACATCAAAATCATTTACGGTAGGTACTTGTTGGGAATCCGACCAGTGTCATTTCCAATTAATATTACACGATACATATAGTGGTAATGATGGTTGGAACGGCAACTATTTGGAAGTTTTACAGAATGGAGTTTCGCTTGGGTCAGCAACTATTGAATCAGGTTATAATATGACTACTTACAATTTGAACTTCTGTCCTTCAACTTTAACATTCACCTATCATGCTGATGGTAGTTATACATCTGAAAACTGGTACGAAATTATCAGAGAAGGAGAAACAATTTACTCAACTCCGAGCGGTTCGACACCATCAACTGCACCGTTTGTTTATCTTAGTTCATCTTGCGCGCCTAATCCTTGCGATAAACCAATTCAGATTGCTGTTACAGCAGCAGACGTGTATGCTGATATTTCGTGGCTTGGAAGCGGAGTTTCATATAATGTGAAAGTTTATCAGAACTCTGCTACTATTGACCCTGACGTAGATACGCCATTATGGGAAGATAATGCAGTGTCGGCAACAGCAGTCATAGCGACTGGATTGGCTGCAAATACACAATACCTTGTCTTTATTCAGTCTAATTGCACCATTGAAGGAAATTCTACAGCATCTTATTGGGCTTCGAAATCATTCACTACTTCGCCTGCTCTTGCAACATTGCCAATTAACACAGGCTTTGAAAATTCGACAGAAGATAATATGTGGATATTCTCATCAAACGCAGGTGTAAACAAATGGGCAATAGGTTCAGCCATAAACAATGGCGGCGGCAGGGCTTTGTATGTTTCAAACAACAATGGCGCTGCTAATGCTTATACTATTACCAGCGCTTCAAATGCTTATGCTTATGTTCCTGTTATGTTGGATAATGCTACAGAGTATAAGGTGTCATTTGACTGGAAGTCTCTCGGCAATGATGATTTTTATGATTCAGGTCGAGCATTCCTGATACCTCAAAGCGCAAATCTTGCTAATGGCAATGCTAATGGTATGGGAGGTTATGCTCTCTCAACACCTGCTAACTGGATAGATATTGGCGGAGATGCTGCTCAGACCGCTTTGCAGAATGTTTCATCTTGGCAAAGTGTACAGGAAAAAATAGTTTCTGTACCAACAAGCGGAGTTTATTATTTAGCATTCTATTGGCAAAATGATGGAGGTTGGGGAACAACACCTCCGCTTGCAATAGATAATGTTTCAATGATAGCACTGCCTTGCAGCAGACCAAATCTTGATTTTACGATAGATGATATTAATTTAACAGTAAATGCTGTTTGGGCAGGCAATGCAGATAGTTATACAGTTCGTCTGTATGCAGATGAAGCAGACTTTGATATTGAAACTGCTACGCCTCTTATAAATGAAAATACTACTGCTACATCTTATCTGTTTGATACTGGTTTGGTAATAAATACACCATATCGTGTATATGTTCGTTCAGAATGTGAAGGTGGTTTATCTTCTTTGTGGGTAAGTAAAACTTTCAAACTTTTAGATAAGTATTTACCGCTTATTACAGGTTTTGAAGACAATGCCGATAATAATTTATGGAGATTCTCATCAAATGTTGGTGTAAACAAATGGGCAATAGGTTCAGCCGAAAAATTAGACGGCGACAAAGGCTTGTACATTTCTAATGACAATGGCAATAATAATAATTACGATATTTATTCGACTTCGTTTGCGTATGCTTACAGGGAATATAATTTCAATTCTGGTATTGACTATGACCTGTCGTTTGATTGGAAAGGCGAAGGCGAAAGTTCTTTTGACTTGTTGCGTGCATTCTTAATTCCAACAAGTTATGAAGCAAGCATCGTAGCAGGAAGTGCTAATGGAATGACATCTAGTAACAACACTCCGCCGTCAGGCTGGGTTGCTTTGGACAATGGAATCTTAAACCTTAGAACAGATTGGCAGCATAAGGAAAAAACATTCCGTGTTCCAACATCAGGCGGATATTTCTTTGCATTCTTCTGGAAAAATGACAACAGTGTAGGAGTTCAACCACCTGTAGCAGTAGATAATGTTGTGTTGGCTATACCTGAATATTTAGACGTTGAAGATGACATCTGTCTTGGCTACGGTTATGAGGAAAATCACTTTAACATTCCCGAAGAGGTAATAACTGAACTTGGTGTTGGAGTACATACTGATTTGCCTGTTTTGAAGACGAGTTACAGCGAGCCTACAGAAGGTAAAAAGGTGCTTTCTCTTACTCTTACAGTATGGCCTGGCAACGAAAATATAGTTCAGAAGACTATTTGCGAAGGAGACGAAGAAGAGTTCTTTGGACGCCAACTTGCACGCACTCGCGGAGAATACACATACGAGCATTTCACTTACAGCGAGTCAACAGGCTGCGACAGCGTAATTCGTTTGGAACTTGTTGTAAATCCGGCTTACAAAGATGAGTTAGGCAACAGCACTCCAATTATTAGAACCATATATCAATCAGAACTGCCTGTATGGGTTGGCGAAGAGTTGTTTGGCGGCGAGTGGTTTGAACCTGGTAGAACAAACGGACATTATGACGTTTATGAACACAGATTCACAACTGAAGGCTGCGACAGCACTGTCCATTATTCAGTAACTTTGACAGGAGAAAATGGACTTGATGTTATCAATGCAAGAACATTCGACCTTGTACCTAACCCGATTGAAGTCGGAGGCAGTGTTGAGATTTTGGCTGAATTTAGCGCAGCAGAACGCAACGGCTTGAAAGTTGAAATCATTGACGCAGTTGGAAAAGTTGTCGGCATTATCGAGCCAGACCACTATCCGATAAAAGTTTCAGGGTTCCAGGTTAGCGGATTGTATCTTGTGAAAGTAACCACAGGCACAAATGTTATTCATTATGGAAAAGTGCTTGTAAAATAGCGGCTTTAACGATTAATTTTTAATGATTAATGATTAAAAATTAATTAACTAAAAAAGACGAATTGCGAAACAAAATCGCAGTTCGTTTTTTTTGTTGAGTGAAATTGTGTAGTAGTGATTTTTATACAATTAATGCTTTTACTGTTTAATTTTGTGCCATATTTTTTTAACCATATTTATTTAACCTAAATTTTATTTCTATGAAGAAAATTTACTTCTTAACAGTGGGGGTATTATTCTCCCTAAGCGTATTCGCTGGCGACATTTTAACAGGCAGCGAATGGACACAATCTGCTTTTCAAGATTTAGCAGTTGGAACTTTTACTCCTAATGAAAACGGAGGATTTCAGATTGCTGGCGATGCTGGCAATCAGGGCATTTGGAAGGCTGTTGAATTGACGGCAGGCAACATCTACGCGCTTACAGGCACATATACCACAGGCGGTTGTGCTGACACTTGGTTTCAAATTCATCTGGCATCTAAATCAGGTGCAGAAATTGGTGAAGCAGGCGGAGAAATTAACGGCGTTAATGACCCGAACAATGTTTTTTATTTTTTCAATGCTACCACTTGGAATGCAGGCTGGCCTGGCTCAGGTGATTTGGCAGTTTCCCTTGATGCTGGTCAGTATGCAGGCGCAGGCAACACATATACTGCTACAGCATCTGGCACTTACTATCTTATTGTAAAAATAGGAAGTATGGCGCATTATGACATTACCGTAAGTACAATCGCTTTTGACGAAGAGGTTGGTCAGCAGCAAGGTCTTAATGACTTAAAAGCAGATGCTTTCAAAATGTGGTCAAATGACGGTACGGTTGAAGTAGAGGGCGTTGGCAATGTTGCTATCTATAATGTTGCTGGCGTTTTGCTTGATAGCGGTGTTTCGACATCGGTATTTGCCTCAAAAAAACTCAATGCAGGCATTTACATTGTAACTCTTAACGGCATTCCTCAAAAAATTGCTGTAAGATAATTTACTTTCGTGATTTTGTTTTAAAAATTGATATTTTTTTATGTGTCGGTTGTGAAATCGGCACATATTTTTTTTGTATTAAAATATTTTGTAATTTTGCACCCCTAAAAATTTACAATTAACAATTAATTACAATGAATTTTATCGAACAAATTGTAGAAGAAGACCTGAAAAACGGATTGAATGACTCACGGATACAGACACGTTTTCCGCCTGAGCCGAACGGTTATCTGCAAATCGGACACGCAAAAGCCATTTGTATGGACTTTGGCATTGCCGAAAAATACAACGGCGTTTGCAACCTCCGCTTTGACGACACAAACCCTGTGAAAGAAGACGTTGAGTACGTTGATGCTATCAAAGAGGACATTCATTGGCTTGGGTTTGAGTGGCAAAATATTTTCTACGCCTCCGACTATTTTGGCAAACTGCACGCTTTGGCGGTTGATTTTATCAAGCGCGGTTTGGCGTATGTCGATGAGCAAAGTTCGGAGGAGATTGCCAGGCAAAAAGGCACGCCCACAACGGCAGGCGTAGAAAGTCCTTTTAGAAATCGACCAATTGAGGAAAATATCTCTTTGTTTGAAAAAATGAGCAACGGCGAAATTGCTGACGGTAAAATGGTGCTGCGTGCAAAAATTGATATGGCGCACCCGAATATGCACTTCCGCGACCCGATAATGTACCGAATTATCACCGCGCACCCGCACCACAAAACAGGAACGCAGTGGAAAGTATATCCGATGTACGACTTCGCACACGGACAAAGCGACTATTTTGAGGGCGTAACGCACTCTATCTGCACGTTGGAGTTTGAAGTTCATCGCCCGCTCTACGACTGGTATTTAGACCAATTCGCAGACGGGGGCTACAGACCAAAACAGCGCGAATTTAACCGTTTGAACATCACCTACACGATGATGAGCAAGCGCAAACTGCTGCAACTTGTGCAGGAAAATCTTGTTTCGGGCTGGGACGACCCGCGAATGCCGACTCTGTGCGGATTGCGCCGCAGAGGTTACACGCCCGAAAGCATCAGAAATTTTATTGATAAAATCGGCTACACCAAGTTTGAGGCAATGATTGACGTGTCGCTTTTGGAGGCATCTGTGCGCGAACATCTTAACGCTACGGCAAACAGAGTTTCGGCTGTGCTAAACCCTGTAAAATTGATTATTACAAATTATCCTGAAAATAAATTTGAAAAACTGACAGCCGAAAACAACCCCGAAAACGCAGACGCAGGCACGCACGAAATAGAATTTGGCAGAGAAATTTACATAGAGCGCGATGATTTTATGGAAAATCCGCCAAAAGGTTATTTCCGCCTTGCGCCAGACGGCGAAGTGAGGTTGAAAAACGCCTATATTATTAAATGTACCGACTTTAAAAAAGACGAAAACAGCGAAGTTGCCGAAATCTACTGCACCTACGACCAGAACACCAAAAGCGGAATGCCAGAGGCAAACCGCAAAGTGAAAGGCACGCTGCATTGGGTAGCGGCGCACGATGCCGTTGATGCCGAAGTGCAGATTTACGACCGTCTGTTTAATGTAGAAAACCCTGCCGAGTATGACGGCGATTTCCGCGACCTGCTCAACCCCGAAAGCAAAAAAACGCTTACAAACTGCAAAGTTGAGCCGTATCTGAAAAACGCCAAACCGCTCGACCGATTTCAGTTTCAGCGTTTGGGCTATTTTTGCGTTGATAGCGCAAGCACAAACGAAAAACTTGTGTTCAACAGAACAGTAACGCTCAAAGACAGTTGGGCAAAAAAGAAATAATCGCCTGAACTGTGATTTTATTAAGATTAAAAAAATTAACGGTTAATATTTTTTTTGAGGTGCTGTTAAAATAAATTTTGGCAATAACTAAAAAAACAGGTGTCATTCCCGCGCAGGCGGGAATCCCATTTGTACAATGCAGTAAGGGGATTCCCGCCTGCGCGGGAATGACAGTTCTCTTTATTTTATTCTGTTTCAGACAAAACATAACGGCGCAAACTTTCAAATTTGCGCCGTTGTTTTATACCAACCGTAACACGTTTTTAAAAATGTGTTACGGTTTTTTACAAGAAAAAGTTTTTTTTACAAAATTTTTACAAAATAAATCATTTTTTCAAAAATAATATCTATCTTTGCATTTCTATTTTTTTATTTTAAATATTAAATTTTAATCAAAATGAATTTAAAAACAGTAGTTTATTTAGCCCTGGTGGTGCTAGTTACCGCAGTGGGCGCAACATCTTGCAAACCTGAAACTCCAACTGACCCACGCGAAGTGGAGTTGAAAGAAAAACAAAAACAGCTAGACGCGCTCGTGCCGGTGATTAAAAGCGAGATACAGACGGCCATAGCAGAATCAGGAAACTTCGCAAATGGTTTCTCTAATGCCATTGCGCGTTCCGGTAGCTATTGGGTTAATAATATCCCTAGTGATATTCCACGCGGAACATTTATGGATTCTGTCATCTGTACAACAGTTGTTTATAATTTCATTATTGAAACATTTGGGTCTGCGCATACATCGGTCGTGCAAGTTAATAACAGTTGCCAGCAATATTTAAACCTGTTGGTCCGCATTGAAGAGTTGAAAAAATCGCTCGGACTGATAGCAAAAAATACTATTACTTGGAAAAAAACTTTGGATTTGAAAAAAACTAACGATAGAAAAACCTCGCTTGCGCGAGCATAAACATAAATAACCAGCGGTAAAAGAAATTTTATCGCTGGTTTGTTTGGCTTAAACTTTACCAAAGTTCAAAACTTTGGTAAAGTTTTGAAGCGTAAAAATAAGAAAAATATTCTGCTCGGTTTGGATTTTTCGGGTTAATAGTGATTTTTCGGTTTGGATTTTTCGGAATTTAGTTGTATCTTTCAATAAATAACCAGCGGCAAAAGAAACTTTATCACTGTTGGTTTTGGCTTAAAAAATCATCTTTTTGATTATTATGTTCCAAAAAGTCAGAAAATTTTGATTTTTTGGCACTTAAAAATCAAAATGGCGCAAACTTTCAAATTTACGCCGTTTGATTTTTCCGTAGAGAAAAGGCATTGCCTTTTCTCTACAAAAATGCGTAATTATTTTTATTTTTTCACGTCCAAAGCCGCCTCAATTTGTGCCTGCAAATCTACCAAATGGCTCTTTTTAATGCCCGAAGAGGCAGGTAATAAACGCTTAATATCTTGCTGTAATTCAATGAGTTGCACGCGGGCAATGCCTGTGGCATCGGAAGCGGCAACGGGTACGCCCTGTTGAACGGTGATAATATTTATCAGCGCAAGCACATAATTTTTCTGCAAATTGCGGCGATAAATATCAACCTGCGCGCCGCTCAACAAATCTGCCCAAACGCCTTTTTTCAAATCGGCAAATAAATCGGCTGTGGTGTAGGCATTTGCGCCGTTGTAAGTTTCATCGCGCAACAGTTTTTCGAGCGTATTTTTGCTGATTAATCGGTTAATTACGCTTTTCTGTAAATTGCCGATTATAGTTATTGGCTCTACGCCTGCTTTTTCGATTAATTCTTTGTTAATCAGCCAAGTTGGTGTAGCAAAAACCTGTTCGTTGAGGAATTTCAACGCCTCTTTCTGTTGATTTTTCGACACAAATTCTTTGCTGTTGCCTGCTTGTTCCACAGTTAGTTGCGTGGTGTAAATTCCGCCTACATTTTTGGCAACGTGGCTTGAATAACGCAAAAATTGATTTGCCACTTCTTCGTAAATATTGGCTGCACTGCTGTAATTTTTGTTCGGCTCTTTTGTCCAGGCAAGTATTTCAGGCACAATGCGTTGCAGATTTTTTATTCCGTAAGTGCTTGATTGAATGGCGTTATCGCCCAAATCTTCGTTCTGATTGCGCGGGTCGTCTCGGTCGCTTTCTGTACCAAAAAAATATCGTTTGTCGGAAAGCAGTTTTTCGGAAATCAATTTATTTTGATAAGCAATTTCTTCTTCGGGCGAGTTGAACTGCGGCAAATATTTGTAGCCCCATTCTATTGCCCATTTATCATAAATTCCAATACGCGGAAAAATGCCATTCTCGGTAATGTTGTCTTCGGGTTGCGCCACATAGTTGAAACGCGCGTAGTCCATAATAGACGGCGTATGTCCGTTTGCCTCAACCCACGCTTTGTTGCGCAGATTTTCGGTTGGCACGGTGGAAGACGAACCCCAATTATGACGCAAGCCGAGCGTATGCCCTACTTCGTGCGATGACACAAAACGAATTAATTGCCCCATTAAATCATCGTCAATTTGCATTTTTCGCGCCCTTTCGTCAATCGTTCCTGCCTGTATCAGATACCAGTCGTGCAGCAGTTTCATCACATTGTGATACCAATTAATATGCGTTTCGATAATTTCGCCGCTGCGCGGGTCGTGAACGTGCGGTCCGCTCGCATTGGCAATATTTGATGCTTTGTAAATAACTGCTGAATGCCGCGCATCTTCCAAACTCCAAGTGGAGTCGTTTGGTGCTTCGAGGGCATAAATTGCATTCTTAAAACCTGCCTGCTCAAACGCAACCTGCCAATCATTCACGCCTAAAATCAGATACGGCACCCATTTTTTTGGCGTGGCGGGGTCAATATAAATTACAATCGGCTTTTGCGGCTCTACCAATTCTCCCGCCAAATATTTTTCCAAATCTTCGGGCTTTGGCTCTAAACGCCAGCGGGTAATTTTCGACTTACGCTCAACACCTTGCGGGTTAATATCAAAATCGATATAACTTGCAGCAAAATAACCTACGCGAGGGTCAAAAAAACGCGCTTTCATCGGCTCTTTCGGCAATAAAACCAAAGAATTGTTGAGTTCAAAAGTCAGCGGGTCGTTCGGATACGTCCACGCCCATTGAGCAGGGAAACCTTCGGGCGCAATCTGCGCAAAAGTTTTCACAGTTTTGATTTCAATATTAAGCGGAAATGCTTTGATTGTGTCAATATAGGCACGGTCGGCAAAGATACTTCCGATGCCGCTCATCTTCTTTTGCCGAGTATCAAAGGTAAAAACCTGATTGTCGCCATTAAGAAAAGCGGTAACTTCAAAAACGGCTTGGTTTATCTTTTTAGCAGTATCGGTTTTGTAACACGCTATCGGAAACGAGGATAAAATCGGCATAATATTGGAATTGCGCACAGATTGATACATTCCTGTCGTGTCATTCGACTGCTCGAGGTACGACACCGAGCGCATAAAAACTTTTTTGTCCGCGCCGAGTTCAAACCGTATCACGTTTTCGTTGATTTCATCGCCTGCGTATCCTGTCATTGATTTGC
Source organism: Prevotellaceae bacterium (assembly GCA_031260925.1). Lineage (GTDB taxonomy): Bacteria > Bacteroidota > Bacteroidia > Bacteroidales > Paludibacteraceae > F0058. Next base: position 20,219 of record JAISKN010000204.1, read on the forward strand.
TCGCGCTGACAGGCGCTTTAATAATGCGATTTACAACCAAAATATCTCTACCCAAAATCGAATCTGGAATTTCAAAATAATATTTGTCCTTCACTTTATGCACCGTAAAAAGTCCAACAGAAGTTTGGGCATCTTTGGTGATAATTTCGCTGTACGGCTTAATTTCCGATGCCGCAGGTTTTTTTTCAGCAGGCGCAGCCGTTTCGGTTTTCGGTTTTTTCTTTTTTGAAGTTTTTTTCGCCTTGTTGTCGGCAGCATTAGCAAACGAAAGCCCAAAAATCAGAAAAAAGATTAGAAAGGAATTGAATTTTCTCATAATGAATAATGTTTTTTGTTTTTGATAATTTGCAGCAAAGGTAAAAACATTTTTTTGATTTTGCAATATATTTTTCTACCGCCTCATTAATAATGCGAATCAGGGGTTGAATTTTTATAATGAACCACAGAGAACACGGAGTTACACAGAGAAAAATTTTAATTTTTCTACTCTGTGGTCTTAAAAAATATAAAATCGAATGAATAATATAAAATATAAACAA
>JAISKN010000319.1 GCA_031260925.1 Prevotellaceae bacterium
ATTTGCACCGCAATCCGTTAGGATTGCATCGCTCGGTAGAAAAAAAACACAAATATAAACCTGCATTCCGTAGGAATGCACCCTTAAAAAAAACATTTCAACCCCTGATTCGCATAAATATTTTAAATAAACAAAACAACCTGAGTAACAGTAAAATAACTCCTTATCTAACCTGATTACCTTATAATAGGTAACAGGTAATATTGCAATTTACGACTGTTGCCTGAAAGGCAAATATATTTCAGCCCAATGGCAACGCCTTGGGTAACAGGTAATCAGGTTGATTGTGGCGAGAATTTTCTTGTTACTCAGGTTGTTTGGTAAGAAAAATCAGGTAAAAATCAGGTTTTCCGTGTCGTTATTTTGCAAATTTATTAGTGTCTGTTGCGCAACTAAAATTTTATAGAAACCCTTGTGTATTTCAGTTCCCTTAGTAGCATTGTGAATTTTTCTTCACTCCCTTATTATCAATATTTTAATAAGGGTTTGTTATATATGCTTTAGATACTAAGGGTACTTTTGAAAATAAAGGTTTTTCTGTTGATGTTTAGTTGCGCAAGGGACACTATTAACTTGCGAAAGTTGATTATGGTTAATAATTTTGTTTGTAAATAAAAAAAAATGCAGAAAAATTTTAACTTAAACTTCTAATTTATTCAATATATAAATAAATCGCTTGTAATCAGGCATTTAGACACAAATGTAATCTATTAAAAGACAATTTGCACTTTTAAATCAGCATTTTTTTGTAATTTTGCACTTTTAAATCAGCATTTTTTTGTAATTTTGCACTTTTAAATCAGCATTTTTTAAAATTATGGAAAATATTATTGCTTTATACCGATTTCTGTTGTCGAAAACCGACACACGTTTTGTGCGTTATCTACACGAGAAAATTGAGTGGAATGCCCGAATGATTGGCATTGTAGGGGCGCGCGGCGTGGGCAAAACTACAATGCTGCTGCAACATATCAAACTCTATCTTGATGTTGATAAAACTGTTTATGTCAATGCAGACGATGCGTATTTTGCAGAAAATTCCCTATTCGATTTTGCCGACACTTTTCACAAAAACGGCGGGCAACATCTGTATATTGACGAAATTCACAAGTACCCGCAATGGTCAAAGGAATTGAAAATGATGTACGACTATTTTCCTGATTTACAGGTGGTTTTTACAGGGTCGTCAATTTTGGACATTTACAAAGGTACTGACGATTTGAGCCGCCGCGCGTTGCAGTATTATATGGCGGGGCTGTCGTTCAGAGAATATCTGAATATGTCTGAAAATAAGCAGATTAGAGCATATTCATTAGATGAAATTTTGGCAAATAAGGTTGATTTGCCTGTGGAACATCTATTACCTGTTTTCCGCGAATATTTGCGAAAAGGTTATTACCCGTTTTATGATGATGTTGGCTTTGAAATCCGCTTGCAAAGTGTTATTAATCAGACACTTGAAAATGATATTCCGCTGTTTTCCAATATGAATATGGCTACGAGCCGCAAACTCAAACAACTGCTTTTTGTGGTGGCGCAATCTGTGCCTTTCAAACCGAATTTCAATGATTTGGCAAAAATTATTGAAACGCACCGCAATCAAGTGAAAGATTATTTGTTACTTATGGAAAAGGCAAGTTTGATTTTTCAGTTGCAAAGCAAAGTTTCAGGTATGAAAGTGTTGGAAAAAACGGAAAAAGTTTTTCTCGGCAACCCAAATCTTATTTACGCTTTGGCTGCCGAAAACAGCAATATTGGCAATGTGCGCGAAACATTTTTTGCTTGTCAAACTTCTATAAATAATAAAGTTACGGCAGCCGACAAAGCCGATTTTATAATTGATAATTTTACTTTTGAAGTTGGTGGAAAAAGCAAAAATCAAAAACAGATTAAAAATATTGACAACGCTTTTGTGGTGAAAGATGATATTGAATACGGCTATCAAAATACTGTTCCGCTTTGGACTTTTGGAATGAATTATTGAAAAAAATTGTCCAAAAAGCACACAGATTTAATAGATAAAACGCAGATTGTTTATTTACCAAATATTAAATTAATCGCCTCAGGGAAAAGTTGGTGTTCGATTTCGTGAATTTTTTGCTCTACTTCGGCGCGGCTGTTGCCGTAATATTCAAAGGCTCGCTGCGCGATAATCGTGCCGCCGTCAATGGTTTGGTCTATCAGATGAACGGTAACGCCGAACACTTTTACACCGAAATTAAACGCATCATCAATGGCGTGCGCGCCTTTAAAGGCAGGCAAAAGCGCAGGGTGAATGTTTAGAATTTTTTGCGGAAAAGCGTTTAAAATCGTGCTGCCCACAATGCGCATATAACCCGCAAGACAAATCAAATCAACTTGCTTTTTCTGCAAAATTTCAACAATTTTTGCCTCATACTCCTGCTTTGACGAAAAGTTTTTTGCATCAAAAACAAAAGTTTCAATACCGTGATTTTCAGCCCTTTGCAGCACAAAAGCATCTTTTTTGTCGCACACAAGCAGCACAACCTGCGCCGCAATCTCGCCCCTTTCGCAGGCAGCAACTATCGCCTCAAAATTCGTGCCTGAGCCGCTTGCTAATATTGCTATTGTTTTCATTTTTGAGAAGTTACAGGAGTTAAGAAGTTAAAGAAGTTACAGAAGTCAATTTTTCATTTGCAAAATTAGTATTTTTTTTTGTAATTTTGCACAAAATTATTAACCATTAATTAATATAAAAAAATGGCAGAAAGTTATTCAAATGCGGGTGTAAATCTTGAAGCAGGGTACGAGGTTGTGAGGCGAATAAAAAAGCACGTTTCATCGACTGCGCGGCTTGGAATTATGGGCAATATCGGCGCGTTCGGCGGAATGTTCGACCTGTCAAAACTCAACCTTAAAGAGCCGATTTTGGTGAGCGGGACTGACGGCGTTGGCACGAAACTAAAACTCGCTTTTGAACTCGACAAACACGACACAATCGGCGTTGATGCTGTGGCAATGTGCGTAAATGACGTGCTTGCGCAGGGTGCAGAGCCGCTGTTTTTCCTTGATTATGTGGCTGTCGGCAAAAACGAGCCTGAAAAAATTGAGCAAATTGTGGCAGGCGTGGCGAACGGTTGCCGCTTGGCAAATTGCGCGCTTATCGGCGGCGAGACTGCCGAAATGCCAGATATGTACCAAAACGGCGAGTACGACATTGCAGGTTTTACCTGCGGCGCAGTCGAAAAATCGAAACTTATTGACGGCTCAAAAGTTGCTGTCGGCGATGTGCTGCTCGGAATTTCTTCGTCAGGCGTACATTCAAACGGATTTTCGCTTGTGCGTAAAATATTGAAAGACAATGATTTGGATTTAAACAAGATTTACCCTGAACTCGACGCAAAACGGACATTGGGCGAGGTATTGCTTACTCCGACAAAGATTTACGTTAAGGCGGTTTTAGATGTGATTGAAAACTGCGAAGTTCACGGCATCAGCCACATCACAGGCGGCGGTTTTGACGAGAATATTCCGCGAATTTTGCGCGAAAATCAGGGTATAAAAATCAACGAAGGCAGTTGGAAAATTCTGCCGATTTTCAGTTTTTTGGAAAAACAGGGCAAAATTCCACACCGCGAAATGTTCAATATTTTCAATATGGGAATTGGAATGGTAATAGCCTTGCCCGCAAATGAGGTGCAAAAAGCGATTTCCACCCTCAAACTTTACAACGAAACGGCAACGGTTATCGGTGAAATTAATGACAATAGCGGCGTGGAAATAATGTAAAATGTAGAATGAAAAATGTAAAATGTGAAAAATATTTGTCTTTTTCTTCATTAATCATTAAACATTAATCACTAATCATTGAAAAAATCATTATGAAAAAATACATAATCATCTTATTATCAATATTTTGCGCAATAAATATTTCTGCGCAGGAGAATGCAGATAAAATTATTGGCTACTATTACAGCATTGACCCGTTTTCGGGCGAGGAATCGCAGAACGAAATTTACCCTGCCAAAGACGGCACTTACGAGGGCAGAGTTGTTTGGGTAAAAAATAAAAAGTTCCAAAATCAAGTCAATCTCGTTTTCCTTAAAGGCTTGAAATTCAACGAGAAAGAAAATGAATGGCAAAATGGCGTATTAGTTTATCCGGGCAAAAGCGGCACATTCAAAACTTATATGTCATTTGACGGCAAAAACCGCCTGAAAGTGCGCGGCTATTGGGGTGTTTCGCTTTTCGGAAAAACAATTTATTGGACAAAAGAGGAAAAATTAAGAGAATAAAATATAAGTAATTAAGAATATTATATTTTCTTTGCGGCTTTCCATCTTCGCTCCTTTGCGTTAAGAAATATTTTTTTGAACGCAAAGGCGCAAAGACACGAAGCCGCAAAGTATTACAATAAAAATTGTATTGTATGTATGTTAGCAGTAGTGAAAATATTGAGAAAGAACGTGCAAAAAACGCGCTTATTTTGCCTGTTTTAATATGTCTGTTAATAATAATATGTTTTGCTGTTGATAAAATTTTAAATTTGCACTTCTATCTCTACGGCACGCAACCGCGTGAATTTCAGGGAGTTATCGGCATTATCACAACGCCATTCATTCACGGCGACCTCAAACATCTGGCGCAAAATATCTTTTCACTTTTCATTTTACTTTTCACGCTTTTTTATTTTTACAGAGGCATTGCGCTAAAAAGTTTGGCGTATATGTGGCTTTTTTCGGGCTTGCTTTTGTGGATAATCGGGCGCGACAGTTACCATATCGGCGCGTCTGGGCTGATTTACGCGCTGGCATTTTTTCTCTTTTTCAGCGGCATTTTCCGCAGACATATTCCGCTGATTGCCATTTCGGCGGTAATAGTTTTTTGGTACGGGAGTTTGGTGTGGGGCGTTTTTCCTTGGGAAACACACCCAGAAATTTCGTGGGAAGGACACCTTTCAGGCGCAATCACAGGCTCTGTTTTTGCCGTCATTTTCCGCAAATACGGTCCGCAAAAGCCCGTCAAAGTATGGGAAGACGAGCCAGACGACGAAGAGCCATATTGGCTGGAAGAGAATTTATAGAATTTGCACCTTTTCGTCTTTGCCTTGTTCTATCAGGTCGCGGTTGCCGTAAATTTGAATGTCGAAATTATTTGAAAGGTAACTTTGCTTGTGATTGTTTGAATAATTCCATTCCTTCTACATCATCATACATAGAACAAAGTTTATTTCTCAAACCAAAAAGCCGTTTCTCAGCAGTATCTACTAATTGTGCAAATGTTGAAACAAAAACCTTACCTACCTCATTGTTTCCTACTGTGGTAATTCTTTGTACATTATCTCCGATAGTATCCCCTACAATATAGGCATTTATCCTTGCATCAGGAAAAGAGGCGAGCAAATCTTCTGTATAATTTTGAGCTTGTATTCTTTCCTCTCTGCTAACTTTAAAACCACCACGTTTTAATTCAATTATAAGAATTTTGTTAATTGTAAATAATTCGGAATTATCAGAATATTCCTCTGTTCCTGTGATTGCCATTGTAGATTGGTCAAAACAAACAATATCTGGTCGTTTGTTGTAATTTATATCTTCTCGTTTAATGGCTTTGCCTTTGAATAATGTATTGATGACTGTCTGTAATTGGCGATTAGAAGTATATTCAGCAGAATCGTATTCTACACCAAATAACCATCTTGCCTCTGTTACTAATGGGTGCAAAATATGTAATTCGTTAATATTGGGGTCTTTTGATAATTTGCGTATTGCTTCTATAATAGTTAATCTTCTATCAATCTCACTTAATACTGTCAAAGCATCTTTTACTGTCCATTTGTCTAACATTTGATTTAATCCCTCTATATCGTCTTCATTGAATTTTGCCAACTTCTGCAATAATTCGCGCCCGCTTTTGCTTTTTTCAAGATTGATAATTGCTTCAATGGCGATATTATATGATTCTGGTGTCGCCTTTGGCGATTCTATTGATATGCTTTCTATTGCTTCGTCTATTTCATACAAAGTTAATGGGGACGCATCTTTTAATTTTTCTTTTAAATCTTGTTTTACTCTTGCTTTTGTTTCGTCAATAGAAGTCCGAGATAATTCTGCAAACTTTTCATTAGCATACACAGAAACAGCCTGATATACTTTTTTCATTATTTCCGTATTTCTAAAACCTGTCCAATCTTCTTTTACTTCATCAGACAAATCATTTGTAGAAATAACAAATGTATATCTTTTGGCTAATGTTGTCCTGCCGTCTAAAACCATTTCTTGTCCTAAAATCCACGACGGCTCGCCTACTAATCTGCCACCTTGCCAAAATGCAATTCCTTGATAAAGAGATTTTCTTAATGCTTTTTGAGAATCAATAAAATATGCTTCTAATGATATATTTGTATTCTCAATTTTAATTGTAGTTTGGTCTAAAACGCCTTTTAATTCTTCTAATTTCAAACTTACTCGATTGATTTCTATTGTAAAATGAGGGTCGTGTAAAAACTTGGCAGAAATAATATCTCTGATTTTTTCAACATTTGGCAGATTTTGGGATACAATAACGTCTAATTTTGTTCCGTGAACATTTTTGTCAATATCACTTTCATTTTCATTTGTTATTGCAATTGGTTGTCCTTTAATTTGTGTTGTTATGGTAACAGTAAGCATTTTACCGTTTTTCGTTGTGGCAATACAATATTCTGTGTCATTAAAGCACAGTAAGCCGTGCCTGCCAACACCATTGCGTCCATAAGCAAATCGTGTTCCTTCAACACCTTTTGGAAAAACGACCTTTTTCCCTTGGTGTTTTATGCGATTATAACTTAATTTCATCCAACGATTATGAAATTCTTCTTGAGACATACCTATTCCATTGTCTTCAATAGTCAATCGTTGTCCTTTTTCTGGAGGAATGAAAATTTTAACTTCGGTTGCCCCTGCATCCCAAGCATTAGCAACCAATTCTGTTAATGCAACTTCTGGTTGTGAGGCAATGCCACCTCCCAAAGAACGAATTAAATAATCGTCTTCAAAAAGAGAACCATATATCATTTTTTCTTCTGCCATAATGTTATATTTTTAAAAGTTTATAATTTCAATTTCAAAAACCACCACCCTGATTTATTTTCTTGTTGTATTTCGCCTTGTATATAACCGTCTTTAATAAGTTTTGAAATATGCAAAAGGGAATTATCATTTACTTCGGAACGTGATATTTCCGAAAAAGTGATTTCCCAATCAGGCGAGTAACCGTAAGTATAACCTTCAAGAACAAGCGAGGCAATATATTCTAAATTATCTGTTTGCATTTTTATATTGATTTTGAGTAAGATAAACTTTTTATGTAATTCTCCATAAATTGCCAATCGGGCTGTCCTGCTTTTGTTACAGGTAATTTAATTTTTGATTGCTGCATTAATTCTTTGTCCCATTTCAAGCCAAAGTTAAAACGATATTTTTCCATCGTAATCAATGTACATAAAAATATTGCAATATAGGCGTTTAACTCAAATCTTGGGTAAAGTACATTCACATCATCGGTTGCCCAATATGGCTCACATTGATAGAATGCTTCGGCAATAGAGCCATTGTAACTTACAGTAATTGTGTTTGCCGAATTAATATGAGTGTCGTTAGAGATTTTAGCGGTTATTCCATTATTAAACCTTGTTGCACCAATAAAATTTATATCACCCTCAATCATATCGGCTTTTGTTAGTCGTTTGCCTTTTTTTATATCAAAAATTGTATCGTATCTAAAATATCTCCAATTTTCTGTATCAAGTTGCATTTCTGTTTCTATAATTGCCTCTTTATTAATTTCATAATTAGCAATAGAGATTTTATACAGGTCGCTCGGTATTTCATCCAAATCGGGTACAATTAAAGTATCAAAAGTTACATTTGCCTCGCGTCCAAAGGTTGAAAATCTAAATCGGTTTGCTTGAATACAATAACAATAATACAATTTTACCAAATCCGACATTTCTTGTTTTGGTATTAAAACTTTTACATTTTGTCCTGTATAAAACGGCTCTTGTTGAACAAAAGAAGAAAGCACACTACCACCCATTGCAACGGTAATTAATCCAGCAGGAAATGGGGGTTTGTTTTCGTCTTCCAATATACGCGCCGAAACGCCACAATCTTTTTCACTTCGATTTACGAAGTTATAACCGTCGGGCTTTTCACAAGTAACACATTTGTTTAAATCCAATTGGCTACCGTATTGTATATCAAATATTTCATTTAACTTTTTCATTACTCAATATTATTTAAAAATTTAAACGCGACAAATTCTTTGATTTTTTTCTCAAAATCTGTATGATTGAGCGTTGAATAATCCGTTTCCATATACGCCTCTGCGCACCACTCGTCTTCGCCTTTTACATCTTGTTTTACAGAAAGTCCCGCCACTTCATCTTTATTATTGTATGCAGTAATCCACTTGTTTTTAATTGTTTTCCATTTTCCACGAGCATCAATGCGCCCTTTATTCTTTCGTTTTTCAAAACCATCATCCTTACAATAGCCAAACCAAGTTTTACGTCCTTCATGCTTTTCGTTTGCTTTGAAAACCATTATACAGGTTACTACGCTTGCATTTGGATTAAAAAGTTCATTCGGCATTGAAAAAACGGCGACTAAATGGTGTCTGTCCAAAATTCGTTTCTTTACAGCAACCAATTCTTTCACTTTACTAAACCCGCAACTCATTTGTACAATTGCAATTACTGTTCCATTTTGTCCCGAAACCATATTTAAGGCGTGTTCAATAAACATCATTTGTCCTTCTGCTCCAACATCATAAGGCGGATTTAAAAACGCTACGGTTGGCTTGTGGTGGTCTGTTACAATACTCTCAAAAGCGAAACAGTCGCCGCAATAAATATTAGATTTTCCATCGCCGCGCATCATCATATTGGAACAGGCGTAAGTGTACATCGAAGGGCGAAGTTCCACGCCAACAAGTTGTTTGCTTTTAATACTTTGCTTTTTATCTTCGTCGTTGCCTGCGAGTTGAAACATTCGTTTCATTCCTGCAATCAGAAAACCGCCTGTACCGCAGCAAGGGTCATAAATTACATCATTGGAATTTACATTTGCCAAATCACAAAACAAATCGGTAATATGGGCAGGCGTAAGCACCAAGCCCTGACTTTGTTCGCTGCCTGCATAACGTATAAATTCGGTATAAAATCTGCCCAACACGTCAAAACCGCTCTGTTCCATATCTACAAGCGGATAAACATTGCTGTGCAAATATTCTATCATTCCTTTGGCTACTTCTATTGAATGTTCGTGTTCCTTTTTGTTTTTGTGTTTGATTGTTTTTTGCTTAAAAATCGGCTCGTTAAGAATTTTACTGTATTCGCCAATCATTGCATCTTTGTGCTTTATTTCGTTCTGATTTAATACGCTTTCAATAGCAGATAACATCGCCTTTCCCAAACTTTCAGCAGAGGAATAAGTTTTGTAACTGATACGGAACGGCTCGTGCAAAAGCGATAGCAAAATGGCACTAACCATAGTACAGCGCGTCATTTCGGTAATGGAATATGCCTGATATTCTTCATTCAGAAAAATGGCTTTTTGAATAATATCTACATTGCGCAAATTGTCGGCGAACTGTTCATTATTAAACAGTTTCAGGTAGTTATTGATTGAAAGGAGTTTTTTATCTTCTTTGTTTTCTGTCGGCTTGTTTTCTCCTTTGCGCCAAACAAAATGCGACACAAGCAATTCCTGTTCGGTCTGTCCGCTCACGGCAATAGCCACAACGTCAAACTCTGCCGAAAGTGCCTTTGCATAATGCAACACGCCATCAACTGCAAAATCTTTTGGGTTGTCAAGTTTTGTGCTGCGGTGGTCAGCGACAGACGCTTTACACTCAACAACAAGCAGATAATCAATATTTCCCGCAGGAAAAGAGATTATAAATTCGGGCTTGCCAACGCCTTTTCCTCTCTTTGATGCATTTTGCAGCAAGTCAATCGCCCGTTTGTTGTACGACTTTTGTTCTTCAAACTTAACGCTTTTGAACAGCGGGTCGCTTTTAAAGTGATTTCTTACAATGTCTTCGGTTATTCTTTCGTTTGCCATAATCTTTATTTTTAAACAAATAATCGACAAAGGTAACAATTATCATTAAATTATTTGACATATTTTTTGCTAAATTATTAACTATTTTTAGATTCAAAAAAAACCTGTTAAGTTAGTTAAACTTAACAGGTTTAGAGATAGGCGGTTACCTACTCTTCCACATATTACTGCAGTACCATCGGCGCAATTGGGCTTAACTTCTCTGTTCGGAATGGGAAGAGGTGGAACCCCAACGCT